>DATLKW010000289.1:0-18632 GCA_035538175.1 Gemmatimonadales bacterium
GCGGAGTCGACGCTCGATGGGCATCTCGTCCAGGGACACATAGACACGGCCGCCACCATCAGATCTGTGCAGGCGGCCGGAACCGGCAAGGAAGTCACGATCGAGCTGCCGGCGTCGATCTCGCGTTACGTCGCGGAAAAGGGCTCGATCGCCGTCGACGGCGTCAGCCTCACTGTCGCCGGCCTCGACAAGGGGACCTTCTCCGTGGCCCTGATCCCGCACACGCTCGAGGCCACGATCGCGAAGCATTACAAACGAGGCACAACAGTCAACCTCGAGGCGGATGTCATCGCTCGCCACGTGGCCAGAAACCTGCGCCGGTAGACTTCCCAGAACACACAGATGCTCGCCACCCCCATTTCCACCGGTTTTCCCGTCACGACCGCGGTCACGGTGTGCCGGTGGTGCATCGAATAGGTGTCCATGATCCAGGCCATGACGCGTTCATTCGTGTTGACGTCGGGGGCCGGGACGTCCGAGTCGGGGCCGAGGACCTCGATGATGCTCGCCGTGTAGCGCCGGGTGACCTTTTCGAGCTCGCCGATCGACATGGTCGAGGGGTCGCACACGACGCCGCCCTTCGAGCCGCCGAACGGGATGTTGACGAGCGCGCATTTCCACGTCATCCACGCCGCGAGGGCCTTGACCTCCTCGAGCGTGACGTTGGGATCGAAGCGGATGCCGCCCTTGGCGGGGCCGCGCGAGGTGTTGTAGAGCACCCGATAGCCCGTGAACACCTCGACCTCGCCGTTGTCGCGCAGCACGGGCACCGAGACGATGATCTGTTTCTCGGGATTGCGCAGCACTTTGTAGAGGCCGGGGTCCAAGTTGAGGAGCTGGGCGGCGTGGTCGAAGCGCTCCATCATGGCCTCGAAGGGGTTCTCTTCGGCGAGGAAGGTCTCCTTGTCGGGCCGGATGATGGCTGGGCTGGGCGGCTGGATGGCGGGTTCGCTCATAGCGCTCGCGTTGGAGGTCGGGCCTCAGCGACGCCGGGGCGGACCGAGCAAGCCGTCGACCGCCTGCTCGACCGCGCGGCCATTTGCTTCCCATTGCACGCCGAGGACGGCCACGAGCGGCTCCCGGGCGTCCGCCGGCCACAGCTCGCGCAGTTTCACGGCGTCCTTTTCGGTGACTACAACATAACCGCCCGTTGCGGCGGCCCGCACGAGTCGCCGCACGTCGTCGGTGTGGTAGGCGTGATGATCTTGATAGGCAAGCAGTTGCACCTGGGCGCCGGCCGCCCGGAGCTGCGCCGCGAAGCTTTCGGGGTGCGCGATCCCGGCGGCGGCCACGACGTCGTGGCCGCGCAGCACGGCGAGCTCGCGGGGCGCCCCGGAGCGCATGCCTTCGAGGCGCTCGAGGATCAGGGCGGCGATGGCCACGGGCGCGGTGGGCCGACGTCGGGCGAGCCGCTCGGCGAGCGCCGCAGCGACCGGGGCCGGGCTGTCTTTGCGCGTGACGACAATCACGGTAGCGCGCGCCAGGGCGCCCCAGCGCTCGCGCCACGGCCCCGCGGGCAGCGGCCAGGGCGAGCCGTGCGTGCTTTCGGCGCTGACGACCGCGATGTTCACGTCGCGCGCGACGCCCAGCAACTGGTAGGCGTCGTCGAGCACGAGAATGCGCGCGCCCGCCGCGCGTGCTGCCATCGCCCCCGCCACGCGGTCGGGGTTCGCGACGACCACGGCCTCGGGCACGAGGCGGCGGTGCACGAGCGGCTCGTCGCCGCCGTAGCCCCGGAGCAGGATCCCCGGTCTCCACCCCCGGGCGGCGCAGTAGCGGGCGATCCAGGCGGCGAGCGGCGTCTTCCCGGTACCGCCGACCGACAGGTTCCCGACGGCGATCGCTGGGAGCGGGAGCTGCGCGATGCCTCCGGCATCGGCGCGCACGGTCCGGACGCGCATGCCGACCCAGTAGGCCCCGGCGAGCGGGAGGAGCGGCAGGCGCACGAGGCGGGCCAGGCCCGAGGCGCCCCAGAGCCAGCCGACGAGTTTGGCGCCGTTCATCGGGGCCCGGGTGGCGCCGGGTCGTCGGTCCCGTGGGTCACGGCGCGGAGCTCGCGTTCCGCCACGTCCATCGCTTGGCGGAGGCCGTCCTTCCCGCGCGCCACGGTGAAGGGCGGGCCGTAGGCGACGTCCACCCGCGCGAACGGCTTGGGCAGGCAGAAGCGGTCCCAGGAGCGGATCCACCACGCCGCGGACGCGCGCGCCCCGGCGGCGATGACGAGGGCCCCGGCGTGCTGGGCCGCGGCGAGGGCGCCGGGCTTCAGGCGTTCCGCCGGGCCACGCGGGCCGTCGGGGGTCAGGGCCACCGCGCCGCCGTCCTGCAGGTGGCGCACGAGCCCCAGGAGGCCGACCCCTCCGCCCCGCTTCGACGACCCCCGTACCACGCGGTAGCCGAGTCGTCGGGAGAGATCGGCCAGGTATCCCCCGTCGCGGTGGCGGCTGATGAGGAGGGCCACTCCTTCGTTGCGGCGGTGGTAGAGGAGGGGCAGGAGGCGGCTGTGCCAGAGCACGTAGATCACGGGCCGGCCGCTCGCGCGGGCCGCCGTCACGTGTTCCCAGCCGCGCACGCGGTAGCGCCACGTGGACGCGAGCAGGCGGACGAGCCCGGCCATCGTGGCGCTCACCGGGGAGGCACGTCCAGGCTCCGGCTCGGCGGGCCGTGCCGGCCCCGTGGCCGTCTCGGCGCCCATCCGTTACCCCGCAAGCTCGGCCGCGAGGGCGGCCACGCGGTCCGCCGCTCCCGGGGGGCCGAGGCGCTCGCGGACGAGGGCGAGCCCTTCGCGTTGGCGCCGCGCAGGCTCGCTCGCGGGGTCGAGGAGGGGCAGCACGGCCTCGGCGAGGGCCTGGGGGGTGGCGCGGTGTTGGAGAAATTCCGGGCTCACTTCCCGTTCGGCGATGAGGTTGACGAGGCCCACATGCGGAACCTGGAGCACGCGGATCGCGATGGCGAAGGAGACGGGGTTCAACCGATACGCGATCACCATCGGCATGTCGGCGAGCGCCGCTTCGAGGGTTGTCGTCCCGGACTTGCAGAGCCCGGCGTCCGCAGCGGCGAAGACCGTGAGGGGATCGCCCACGTGGATGTGGATCGGGTCGGCGTCGGGGTAGTGGCCGTGGGAGGTGGCGGCGGCCACGGCTTGCACGTCTGGGCGCGCGGCCCGCACGCGGGCGGCGGCGGCGCGAAACGCCGGCCAGAGTCGCTCGACTTCCTGGGCCCGGCTGCCGGGAAACAGTCCAAGGACGGGGCGTGCGGGATCGAGCCCGAGCGCCCGGCGCGCCTCCGCGCGCGGGAGCGGCGGGGGCCGGTCGCGGAGTGGGTGGCCCACGAAGGTGGCCGCGACCCCGTGGGCACGAAAGAACCGTTCTTCGAACGGGAGGATGACGGCGAGGCGGCGCACGGCGGCGAGGCGGCGCACGCGGCCCGGGGCCCACGCCCACAGCTGGGGCGCGATGTAGTAGAGCACCGGGATACCCGCGGCGGCGGCCGCCGCCGCGGCGCGCAGGTGGTAGCCGGGGTAGTCGACGAGGATGACGAGGTCGTAGCGGTGTTGGCGGAACGCGTCGCGGACGCGCCCGAGCAGGCGCGCATGCGCCGGCAGCTTCCACAGGGCCTCGACGAACCCGACCACGGAGAACCGCTCCATGCGATCGAGCACCACGGCGCCGGCGGCTTCGAGTCCTGGACCGCCGAACGCTTCGACTGACGTTCCGGGGCAGCGGCGCTTGAGGGCGGTGACCACGGCCGCGGCGTGGGCATCGCCCGACGGCTCACCCGCGGAAATATAGATCCGCGGCCCGGCGCTCACGGGCGGGCGGCGGCGACGGGGCTCGTCGAGGTGGGGGCCTGCGCGGCGAGGGGGGACGCCTGGACCGCGGCGGCGACGCGGAAGGCGAGGGCGAGGGCCTGGGCGCCGGCGGCGCCGGAGACGACGACCTCCCCGTCGCCGCGCACCGCCCGTACGAAGCTCTCGAGCTCGAGCTGGAGCGGCTCCGCGTCGGCGGCTTGGAGGCGGACGTGTTCGACGATCTGCTCGAGCCTGGTCGCGCCCTTGTGTTGCCACCCGGGCTTCAGGCGGAAGAAGTCGCCCGATCCCTCGGCCAGGTCGAGCGAGCAGTAGCCCGTCGCCTGGAACAGGCGGAGCTTGCGGGTGCGTTCGCGCGACACGCGGCTCGCCGTGAGGTTGGCAATGGCGCCGTTGGCGAACTCGAGGCGGGCGTTGACGATGTCCACGTGCGGGGTGAGGATCGGGACGCCCGCGGCCCGCACGTCGGTGACCGGGGCGCGCACGAGTTCGAGGACGAGATCCAAGTCGTGGATCATCAAGTCGAGGATCACGGCCACGTCGGTGCCGCGCGGCTGGAACGGGGCGAGGCGGTCGATTTGCAGGAACCGGGGCTCGTCCAGGTAGGGCGCGGCCGCGCGCACGGCGCGATTGAAGCGTTCCACGTGGCCCACCTGGAGCACCGCGCCCCGGTCCGCGGCGCGCCGCACCAGGTCCGCGGCGCCGTCGAGGGAGTGGGCGAGCGGCTTTTCCATCAGCAGCGCGACGCCGCGCTCGAGCACCACGGTGCCCACTTCCTGGTGAGCGGGCGTGGGGACCGCCACCGTGACGGCGTCGACGTGGTCGAGCAGCGCGTCGAGACTCGGGTGGGCGACGACGTCGAGCTCGCGGGCCACTTCCGCCGCGCGGGTCGGGTTCTTGTCGTAGATCCCCGCGAACTCGACGCCGGGCATGTGCCGGAGGAGGCGCGCGTGGTGGAATCCCAGGGCCCCGGTGCCGACGACGCCGAGCCGGATCCGCCGTTGGCTCACACGAGCACGCCCCGTTGGGAGCTCTCGATGAAGCGCAGGAAGTTCTCGACCTCGGGGATCTGCGGCAGCTCGGTGCGCGCCTTAGCGATCCCCTGGCTCACGGTCATATCGGAGTTGAAGAGGAGGCGGTAGGCGCGTTTCAGGGCGAGCTTCACCTCGGGGGAGAAGCCGGCCCGTTGCAGTCCCACGGAGTTCAGCCCATAGAGGTGGACGGGGTTGCCGACGGCCTTGGTGTAGGGGGGGACGTCCTGATTGACGCGCGAGCCGCCGCCGACGAAGGAAAACGTCCCGATCCGTACGAATTGGTGGATCGGCACGAGGCCGGAGACGACGGCGCGGTCTTCGATGGTGACGTGCCCCGCCATCTGGACGGCATTGGCGATGATGACGTCATTCCCGATGACGCAGTCGTGCGCAAGGTGCACGTACGACATGAGGAAGCACCGCTGACCCACGGCGGTCTTCCCCGTGGCCGCGGTCCCGCGGTTGATGGTGCAGTACTCCCGGATCACCGTGCCGTCTCCGACTTCGACCCACGTGTCCTCGCCCTTGTATTTCAGGTCTTGGGGGTCATTCCCGAGGACGCTGCCGTAGCCGATCCTGACGCCGTGGCCGAGCTTGACGTTCCGCTCGAGCACCGCGTGGGCGGCGATCTGGCAGCGCTGGCCCACGGTTACGCGCGGGCCGATGATGGCGTAGGGGCCGACCGTCGCGTCGTTTCCGAGGTGGGCCGTCGGATCGACGAGGGCGGTCCGGTGAATCACCGATCGACCACCGAGGCCATCATTTCCGCTTCGGCCACCATTTGGCCGTCGACGTAGCCGACGCCCTTCATTTTGCAGGTCTTGCCGCGGAACTGCACCATCTCGAGTTCGAAGCGGATTTGATCCCCCGGCACGACGGGGCGGCGGAACTTGACGTTATCCATCGACATGAAGTAGACGACCTTGTCCTCGACGTTCTGGCCCTCGAAGTAGCTCATGAGGAGCATGCCGCCGACCTGGGCCATCGCCTCGATGATCAGCACGCCGGGCATGACGGGGTGCCCGGGAAAATGCCCCTGAAAGAACGGCTCGTTGATCGTGACGTTCTTGACGCCGACGATGCGATGTTGGCCTTCGACTTCGATGATGCGGTCGACGAGGAGGAAGGGGTAGCGGTGCGGGAGCACGTCCATGATGCGGCCGATGTCCATCTTCGGGGGGCCTTCGCGCCGGGCCGCTCGTGCCAGGGCGCGGGCGAGCGCGACGTTGCCGCCATGGCTCGGCCGGGTCGCGACGATGTGCGCGCGCACCCGGGCTCCCGTGAGGGCCAGGTCGCCGAGGATGTCGGCGGCCTTGTGGCGGACGAACTCGTCGGGCCAGCGCAGCTCGCCCCCGTTGGCGAGCCCCCGCTCGTCGAGCACGATGGCGTTGGTGCTCGACGCCCCCTTGATCAGGCCCTTGGCCTTGAGCGCCGCGACCTCGGTCGTGAATCCGAAGGTTCTCGCGGCGGCGAGTTCTTTGGCGAACGCTGCGGGGGTCACCGTGAAGCTCCCCGCCTGGCGGCCAATCAGCGGGTGGGGCCACTCGATCGTCACGGTGAGACGGAGATCCTTGGCGGGGGCGACGATGTAGCTGGCGTCGCCCTCGGTCACGGTGAAGGCGGCCGGCACGGTGAGGACGACGGGCTCACCGCTCGTCTCCTTGGGGTGGGCGCGCTCGAGGGCGTCGAAGTAGGGTTGGACGCTCCCGTCGAGGATCGGCGGCTCAGGGCCCGACAGCTCGATCGTGACGTCGTCGATCTCGTGCGCCGCGACGGCGGCGAGGAGGTGTTCGACGGTGTGGATCGTGGCCTCGCCGCGGCCGATCGCGGTGCGGCGCTCGACGGCTTCGACCTCGGAGAGCAGCGCCGGCACCTCGGGCTTCGAGGCGAGGTCGACGCGCCGGAACACGATGCCCCGTCCGGCCTGTGCGGGGACGAACTTCGCCTCGGTGCGCGCCCCGGTGTGTAGCCCCGTCCCCGAGACGGCGGCCGACTCCGTGATGCCGCGCCTACGCCCGGGACTCATTGGTCTGCCGCACTAGGGTTTCGAGCTCGTCGACGATCTTCGCGAGGCGATAGAGGGCGCCCTGGGCGCGCAGGAACTCGCGGTGGCTGCGGGCGGGGTACCCGGACACGGTGGCGCCGGGCGCGATGTCGCCGATCACCCCACCCTGCACGGTGACCCGCGCCCCCCGGCCGATGGCGATGTGGTCGGCGAGCCCCGCCTGGCCGGCGAGGAACACGTCGTCGTCGACCCGCGTGCTTCCCGCGATGCCCGCCTGACCGGCGATCAGGCAGCGCGCGCCGATCCGGCAATTGTGGCCGATCTGCACCAGGTTGTCGATCTTCGTGCCCGGTCCGATGACGGTGTCGTCCACGCTGCCGCGATCGATGGTCGTGTTGGCCCCGATTTCCACGTCGTCCCCGATGATGCAGCGTCCCACTTGCGGGATCTTGCGCGGCAGCTCGCCGTCCTTTCCGGGCACGTAGCCGAAGCCGTCGGAGCCGAGGCGAACGCCCGCGTGGAGGATGACGCGGTTCCCCACGATCGTCCCGCTGTAGCAAACGACGTGCGGGAGGATCTGCACGTCGTCGCCGAGCTCCACGCCGTCGCCCAGGACCGCGGCGGCCGCGACGCGCACGTTTTTCCCGAGTCGCACACCGCGCCCGAGCACGGCGTAGGGGCCAATGGCGACCGGATCCTGCCAGACGACCCCCGCTCCGATCACCGCGGTCCGGTGCACGCCCGGGTGCCAGGGCGGCTCGGGGTAGAGGGCGGGGATGACCGCGAGCAGGGCGACGTGGGGGTCGCGCACCAGGACGCGGCATGCCGGGCCCTCGGTCGCCTCGCGGGCGAGGTCCGGTTTACAGAGGACGACGGCCGCGCTAGACCGTTGAAAGTACTGGAGATAGCGTCGAGCGGCAAGGAACGACAGGTCGCCCGGCCCCGCCCGATCGAGCGGGGCGACGCCCGAGACCGTGATGTCGGGGGCGCCCACGAGCTCGCCGTTGGTGAGCGCGGCGATCTCGCGGGCCGTGAGTCGTCGGGTCGCGCCCGGGGCGATCCCGCGCGCCGCGCCGCCCTCCGCGCCCGCTGTCGCCCGGGGCTCGAGTCGGTCGCGCACGGGCTCGCGGTGCCCTATTTGGACTGCTTCAGCCGCTCGATCACCTTCGCCGTGACGTCGAGGCTGGGGTCGACGGCCAGGAAGATGCTGCTGCTCTGTCCGTCCATGTCGAAGATCAGCCCGTAGTTCGCTTCGGCGCGTATCCCCTGCACCACGCTGATGACACGCGACTGGATGGGCTGGAGCAGTTCCTGTTCGCGCTGTTGGAAGCGCGACTGCAAGTCGTTCTGGCGCTGCACGAGGCGCTGTTGCATCGCCTGGAGGTCGCGCTGTTTCGCCTGGCGTTGGGTCGAGTTGAGGGCGGTGGACGCCACGTCGAAGGCCTTCATGGCCGAGTCCCACTGCTGCTGCATCTTCTGCAGCGTGTCCTTGATGCTTGCTCCCTGTTTAGCCAGCGTCGATTCCGCCGTCGCGTACCCCGGGGTCTGTTCGAGGATCGCTTGGGAGTGGACGAAGCCGAGCTTGGGCCCGCTCGGCGTTTGTGCGCGGAGCGCGACCGGTGCGATGGCGCCCAAGGCGACGCACGCCCACGCTGTCACTACACACCTCATAACGGTCTCCCGAGAGTAGGGAACGCTGATCGCCGGCCCGTGTGGGCGGCGCGCTCAGAAGAAATTGCCCAGCTTGAAGTGCAGCTTGAACCCCGGCGCCGGGCGACCCAGGTTGTCGGTGCGGTCGAAGCCGTATGCCCAATCGATGCCGATCGGTCCGAGGGGAGAGATAATGCTCAGGCCGACGCCCGCGCCCCGGAACAGGCGGGTCGGGTCGAACTCCCCGGCGCGGCCCCACACGTTTCCGGCATCGACGAACGTGCTGATGTAGAACATCTGCGAAACGCGCGCGCCGATTTCCCCCGACATGACGAGGTACGCCTTCCCGAAGGAGCTGGCGGTGGCCTGGCCGTTGGCGGCGCTCGCATCGTAACCGTGGGGCGTGATCGAGAACTCGTCGTAGCCGCGGAGCGGGATGCCGTACTGCACGCCCCCCATGGTGAACAGTTGGTCGAAGAAGGGTGACGGGCCGAACACGAACCCCGAGCGCGTGGTCAGCCCCATGACGAAGCGGACGGGAGACGTGCTGGCCTCACCGCCGAGCTGGCCGAGCGGGGCGTACCAGCGCCCTTCGAGATCGAGGCGCTGGAAGTTGCCCGAGCCGCCGAGCGGACCACCCGACTGCGACAGGCCGATGGAGTGCAGCGTCCCCGCGGTGGGGAACGGCAGGTCGATGCGGGTATCCCGCAGCACCGAGACGCCGATGGTCGACCGGATACAATTGTTGCAGCGCAGCGCCGCGAGGCCGGTGCTCGCGCCGGTGAAGCTCTGGTCGTCGATCCCGTAGGAGACGAAGAGGCGCGTGTAGCGGTCGTTGAACACGGGGAAGCCGAACTGCACGCTGGCGCCTTGGCGGCGCAGCGTGCCCAGGTCGGCGATGGTGTAGCGCAGTCGCGTGTTGTGGATGTCGAAGGTGCCCGAGATGCGGGTCTCGTTGATGGCCGGGTCGGTGTAGGTGATGGAGAAGTCGCTGATGTTCTGCCCGAACTGCCACTGGAAGTGGCCCTTCTTGCCCTCGCCGAACAGGTTCGGCTCGTCGAGGCCGAGGAAGCCGCCGACGCCCGTGCCCTGCCCCACCGAGGCTCCGAAGTTGATGTTGCCCGTGTGCTTCTCGGTCACCCGGAAGATCACGTCGACGTCGCCCTGCTCATTGGCGGGGCGGGTGTCGGGGAACGGCAGGGGCTGCTGGAAGAAGTTCAAGTTCGAGATGTTCTGGTAGGATCGGATGAGGGCGTCCTGGCGGAACACGTCCCCGGGCAAGAGCACGATCGCGTCGCGGATGACGCGTTCGTGGGTGATGTCGTTGCCCACGATCTCGATCTTGTTGACGATCGCCGGCTGCCCCTCGTTGATCGCCCAGCGCAGGTCCACGACCGGCTGGCCGTTGGCCCCGGTGCGGCGGATCACCTGGGGCTGGACGTTCACGTAGATGTAGCCGTTGTTGTAGTACAGGGTCCGCAGCTGCGAGGTCGCGTCGTCCCAGCGGGCGGCGCTGAAATAGATGGGCCCGCGCTGTCCGCTCCCGATGCCGAGGAACCCGTTCTTGGGCTCGTCGCGGAACGGGAACAGCTGATCGAGCTCGTCGGTCGAGAAGCGGCGATTGCCGACGATCTCGAACGTCCCCACGCGGTAGGGTTCCCCCTCGCTTACGCGCACGACGAGCGTGGCCTTCCCGGTCGTGTCATCGACGACGAGCGTGTCGCCGAGCACCTGGAAGTCCACGTAGCCCTTGTCGCCGTAGAACTTGGGGAGCCGTTGCTGGACGTCGTCGCGCAGCTTCTCGTCGTCGTACTCCCCGGAGCGCCACCACCAGAACCCTTCCGGCCGGGTCTGCATCGTGCCCACGACGGCGGCGGGCGGGAAGTGGGTGGCGCCCTGGACCTCGACGCGCGAGATCGCGACGCGGCGCCCCTCGTCCACGTCGAAGATGACCCGCACTTTGGACGATTCGGCCTCGTAGACCTTGACGACGTTGACCTGGGCGAGGTAGTAGCCCTCGGCGCGGTACAGGGAGTCGACGCGGCCGCGGGCGCGGGTGACGGCCGCGGGGTCGAGCGGGCGCCCTTCGGGGAGCTGGGCCTTGTCGCGCACGCTGCCTTCGGCCAGCCGATTGACGCCGCGCACGGCCCACCTGATGAGCACGGGGCGTTCGCGCAACCGCACGATGAGGAGCTGTCGGCCGCCGGCGGTGTCCTGGTCGACGCGGACGTCGTCGAACACCCCGCTGGCGTAGAGCGACTGGACCGCGCGTTGGACGTCGCGGTAGCCGAGCGACCGGTGGGGGGCGAGGCCGCCCTGGTCGAGGACCTGTTGATAGGTGATGCGCCGCAGGCCGAGTACGACGATCGAGTCGGGGGCGACCGCGCTCGGGGCCTGGGGAGCGGCGGCCGGCGCCCCGCCCTGCGCGCGCACGACGGGCGCGGCGAGGAGGGCTACCGACCCCACGACGATGGCGAGCGAAGCGGTCCGGATCACGCCTTCGAGCCGGAGAGTGCGCGGAACGCCAGGCGTTCCTTGTCCGGGGCCACCTCGACTTCGATCTCCTCGCCCCGCGCGAACTCGCCGACCAGGATTTTCTCCGACAGCGGATCCTCTACGAACTTCTGGATAGCGCGCTTCAGGGGCCGCGCGCCGAAGTGCTCATCGTACCCACGATCCACCAGGAAATCCGAGGCCGCCGGCGTTAGCCGGAGGGTGAGCTCCTCCTCGCCCAGGCGCCGCTGCACTTCCTTGAGCAGGATCGCCACGATCTGGCTGATGTGCTCGCGGGTGAGTGGATGGAAGACGATGGTGTCGTCCAGCCGGTTCAGGAACTCGGGGTTGAAGGTCTTGTTGATCTCTTCCTTGACCTTTTCCGCGAGCTTCTCGAACGTCGCGCGACTGTCGGCCTGGGCGAACCCGAGCGTCTTGCCCTTCACCATGTCGCGCGCGCCGACGTTGGAGGTCATGATGACGACGGTGTTCTTAAAGTCGATCAGCCGGCCGTAGTTGTCCGTCAGGTGGCCCTCGTCGAGCACCTGGAGCAGGATGTTGAAGACGTCGGGGTGGGCCTTCTCGATCTCGTCGAGCAGCACGACCGAATAGGGCTTGCGCCGGACGGCCTTGGTGAGGGTCCCCGAATCCTCGTAGCCGACGTAGCCCGGGGGCGCCCCGATGAGCCGGCTGACGGAGAACTTCTCCATGTATTCCGACATATCGACGCGGATCAAGGCGCTCGCGTCCGCGAACAGGAAGCGCGCGAGGGCGCGGGCGAGTTCGGTCTTGCCGACGCCGGTGGGGCCTGAGAAGATGAACGACCCGATGGGGCGCTTGGGGTCCTTGAGGCCGGCGCGGCTGCGCCGGATGGCGCGCGAGATGACGGTGATCGCCTCGTCCTGGCCGACCACGGTCTGGTGCAGCTCGTCTTCCATGCGCAGGAGGCGGGCGGTTTCGGCCTCTTGGAGCCGGGTGACGGGGATGCCCGTCCAGCGGGACACGATGAACGCGACCCCTTCCTCGTTGATCGTGGGCCGGTGGGTCTGGCGTTCCTTCTCCCACGCCTCCTGTTTGCGGCGGATGTCGGCCTGCAGCTCGCGCTCCTGGTCGCGCAGGCTCGCCGCGCGCTCGAAGTTCTGGTCGCGGACCGCGTTTTCCTTGTCGCCGTTGATGTGCTCGAGCTTGTCCTTCAGGGCGGCGACCTCCGGGGGCGGCACTTGCGTCGCGAGCCGGGCGCGCGCGCCCGCCTCGTCGATCACGTCGATGGCCTTGTCCGGCAGGAAGCGGTCCGTGATGTAGCGCTCCGACAGTTTGGCCGCGGCGTCGAGCGCGTCGTCCGGGATGATGACCCGGTGGTGCTCCTCGTAGCGTTTGCGCAGGCCCTTGAGGATCGCGATCGTCTCGTCCACGGTCGGGGGATCGACGATCACGGTCTGGAAGCGGCGCTCCAGGGCCCCGTCTTTCTCGATGTACTTGCGGTACTCGTTCAGGGTGGACGCCCCGACGCACTGCAGCTCGCCGCGTGCGAGGGCGGGCTTGAGCATGTTGGAGGCGTCGACCGCGCCTTCCGCGGCGCCCGCGCCGACGAGCGTGTGCAGCTCGTCGATGAACAGGATGATGTTGCGGTTCTGGGCGATCTCGTTGATGATCGCCTTGAGCCGCTCCTCGAACTGGCCGCGGTACTTGGTGCCGGCGATCACGGCCGCCATGTCGAGGGACAGGACCCGGTGGTCCTTCAGGGCGTCGGGGCACTGGCCGCTCGCGATCAGCTGCGCGAGGCCTTCGACGATCGCCGTCTTGCCGACGCCGGGCTCGCCGATCAGGACCGGGTTGTTCTTCTTGCGGCGCGAGAGGATTTCCATCACGCGCTCGATTTCCTTTTGCCGCCCGATGGTCGGGTCGAGCTGTCCTTCGGCCGCCAGCTGCGTCAGGTCGCGGCAGAAGTGGTCCAGCGCGGGGGTCTTGGATTTCTTGTCGCTCTTGGGGCTCGCCGGCTGGGACCCGGCGCCCGAGGGGGCGGGGCCCGGGGGCATCTCGCTGCCGAGCAGCCGCAGCGTCTCGGCCCGCGCCTGCTCGAGGTTCACGCCGGCGTCGGTAAGCACCTGGGCCGCGATCCCCTTCTCTTCGCGCAGGAGCCCGAGCAAGAGGTGCTCGGTGCCGACGTAGGAGTGGTTGAGCTCGCGCGCCTCGCTCATGGCGAGCTCGAGGACCTTCTTCGCGCGCGACGTATACGGGAGATCGGGGCCCGCGGCCGCCGCGGCCTTTCCCTTCTTGACCGTCTCCTCGATCTTCTGCTGGATTTCTTCGAGGTCGACGTTCAGGTTGGTGAGGACCGCCGCCGCGACGCCTTCCCCTTCGCGGATCAACCCGAGCAGGATGTGCTCGGTCCCCACGTACTCGTGGTGCAGACGCGCCGCTTCCTCGCGCGCCATCTGCAGGACCTTGCGGACTCGATCCGTGAAGTTGTAGCCGTTCATCTTGCGCCCTGCCCCCCTACCTCACACGGCTTCGGTCTCCAGTACCCGCCGGACATAGCTGGCGCGCGCCGTCGGCAACTCAGGATCGCCGGTCTGGCGTCCCTCGAGCGCCGCGAGGTGCGCGGGCTGGGTGAAGATCAACAGCTTGTTGAGCGTATATACACTCAAGCCGGGGATCAGATTCAGCCCCACCCCCAACCGCACACCGCTCAACAAGTTCATCGTTTCTTCGAACGTCAGCTTGCGCGCGTGTTTCAAGAGCCCGTAGGCGCGCCACGTCTTGTCCGCCACTTCGTCCGGCGCCGTGCGCAACAGCACCTCGCGCGCCTGCTCTTCGTACTCAATGACCTGCCGGACGATCTTCCCCAGGTGATCCAACAGCTCGTCTTCCGACTTCCCGAGCGTCGTCTGATTGGATAACTGGAAGAAGTTCCCGACGACCTCGCTGCCCTCCCCGTAGAGGCCCCGAAAGGTAAGACCCACTTGGGTGAGCCCCTGTAACACCTTGCCGACTTCCTTCGTTAACACGAGCCCCGGCAAGTGGATAAGGACGCTGGCCCGGAGCCCCGTCCCCGCGTTCGTGGGGCAGGACGTAAGATAGCCAAATTCCGGGTGAAACGCGAAGGGCAGGAGTCGTCCCAGATCGACGTCGAGCGTCTCCAAGCCGGCGTAGGCCTCTTCCAGGGCGAATCCCGAGCGCATCCCGTGCAACCGCAAGTGGTCTTCCTCGTTCACCATCACCCCGACGGCGCCGTGGACGACCAGGGCGGCGCCCGGGCGGGGGCGGGATTCGCGGTCCAGGCCGGCGAGCTCCTTCGACACGAGATGCCGCTCGTGCAAGAGCTGGCGCTCCACGCGTTCGAGCTGATCGAGCCGGAAGGTCACGGCGCCCTTGAGGAGGTCGCTCGCGGCGCTCGCCTCCTCGACCCGCTCGAGGACGGCCGTGCGGTCCTGGTCGCGGGCGCGCTGGCTGAAGACCTGGCCTTCCAGGTTGCGCGCGAGGCGGATGCGGGTCGAGAGGACGATGCCCGCTTTCGGCCCCGAGGCCTCGAGCCAGCCGATGCCGCCGTCGGGCAGGAGGGAGAGGTCGATCATTCGAGCACCCGGATGCGATCGCGCAGCTCGGCGGCGAGCTCGAAGTTCTCGTTCTCGACCGCGCGGCGCAGCTGTTCCTTCAGGTCGAGGAGCATGAGGCGCGGGTCGGCCGAGCCGTCGGCGCCGGGCCGGGCGTAGCGCTCCCCGACGTGTTGGCTCGAGCCGTGGAGGCGTCGCAGCAGGTCGCGTAGGTGCACGTTGAACGCTTCGTAGCAGCGGGCGCAGCCTAAGCGACCCGATTCGCGGAAATCGCGCAGCGTGCTGCCGCAGGCCGCGCACCGCAGCCCGTCGGCCGGTGAGGGGAGGACGTTGGTGCTCCCCTTCCCCATCGCCTGGATGAAGCCGCCAAGCGGCGACTTGAGGATCGACTCGCCGGTCTCGAACCCCTTCTGTTGGGCGCACTGCTTGCAGAGGTGGAGCGTCACTTTCGTGTCGTTCTCCACTTTCGTCAGGTGGATCTCCACCTCGCGCTCTTTGCAGTTCTCGCACAGCATCAGGGTATCGCGTCCACCGAGTTGACGGCCGCGAGCCGGCCGTCCTCGAGCATCAGGATGCGGTCGGCCCGGCCCGCGAGCTGCCGGTTGTGGGTCACCACGATGACCGCCGTCTCGTACTCGCGGGCCAAGCGGAACAATACCTCGTGCAGCCGGTCGGAGTTCGCGTGATCCAAGTTCCCCGACGGCTCATCCGCGAGCAGCAGGCTCGGGTCGTGCACGAGCGCGCGTGCCACGGCGCAGCGCTGCTGCTCGCCGCCCGAGAGCTCGGCCGGCCGGTGCGTCATCCGCCCCGCGAGGCCGACGAGCGAGAGGAACTCTTCGGCAAGGGAGCGGGCCTGCCGCGGCCGCGTTCCGCCGATCAGCAGCGGCATCATCACGTTCTCTAAGGCGGAGAATTCCCGCAAGAGATGGTGGAACTGGAAGACAAAGCCCAACTTCCGGTTCCGCAGCTCCGCCAAGGCGTCGGCGTCGAGATCCGCGTAGCGCGAGCCATCGAGCCACACGTCCCCCGCCGTCGGGCGGTCGAGGGCTCCGAGCAGGTGCAACAGCGTGCTCTTGCCCGCGCCCGAGGCGCCGACGATCGCGACCACCTCACCGCGGTGCACCGACACGTCGACCGCGCGCAGCACTTCGAGCGGCAGGCCGTCGCCGCCGGCGAATACCTTGCGAATGCCGCGCGCTTCGAGGAGGGCAGTCATTCGTAGCGGATCGCGGTGACGGGGTCGAGCCGCGCGGCTTGGATCGCGGGATAGAGGGGGGCCAACGTGGCGATCACGACGCTCGCGGCGATGACGAGCAGCACGTCGACCGGCTGGGTGTGCACGGGCAGGTGGTCGATGAAGTAGATCGACGGATCGATGGGGATGAGCTGACCGCGGTTCACCGTGCCGCCGAGGATGAGACCGAGCGTGACGCCGAGGGCCGTGCCGGTGAGGCCGACAAGGATGCCTTGCGCGAGAAAGATGCGGCGGATGGCCGCGCGTCTGAGACCCATCGCGAGCAAGATGCCGATCTCCCGAGTCTTGTCGCGGACGACCATGGACAGGGTGCCGACGACGTTGAACGCCGCGACCACGCAGATGAGGAACACCACGAACGCCATCGCGAGTTTCTCGAGCTTCAAGGCCGAGAAGAGCGACGCGTTCTGGGACTGCCAGTCGAGTGCCCGGTAGGGGTAACCGAGACGCGTCTCCAAGGCGAGCGCGAAGGCCTGCGCGTCCGCGGGATGAGTGAGCCGCACCTCGAGGCCCGTGACGGACGTGTCGAGGCCCGCGAAGCGCTGGGCCACGCGGCGCTCGAGCGCGACGTACCCGTTGTCGTATTCGTACATCCCCGTGTCGAAGATGCCGGTGACTTGGTAGCGGTGGAACTTGGGGACGTAGGCGCCGAGGCTCGGATTGAACTTCGCCCCCGCGGGAGCGACGAGCGTGACCACGGCTCCGGGAAACGCCGACAGCTTGGAGGCGAGCCGCGTGCCCAGGGCGATTCCGCCTTCCACGTCGCCGTGCGTGGGCTTGAAGGAGAGGTCGCCCTTGGTCAGGTGGCGCGCGAAGCTCGTCACCGCGCGGTGACCGGTGTCGGGCTCGACGCCGTAGACGACCACGCCTTCCGCATAGTCGTGGCCGGCGGAGATCAGGCCTTGCGTCAGCACGAACGGGGCGGCCGCCTCGACGCCGGTCGTGCGGCGCACGTCGCCGAGCACGCGGTGCCAGTCGTCGAGTCGCAGTCCTTCGCCGTAGGTGAGTACGCGCAGGTGCGGGTTGGCGACGAGGATCTTGTCGCGCAGGTCGGCTTGGAGACCGTTCATCACGCCCAGCACGACGACGAGGGCCATGACGCCGACCGTGACGCCCCCGACGGCGATCACCGTGATGAGGGAGAGCAGCCGCGAGACGCGGCGACTCTTCAGGTAGCGAAGCGCAATCGCGAGCTCGAGCCGCGAGATCATTCCGGCCTCAGCATCGGGAACAGGATGACGTCGCGGATGTTCGGCTGGTCGGCGAGGATCATGACCAGTCGGTCGACGCCGAGGCCCACGCCACCGGTGGGCGGGAGGCCGTACTCGAGGGCGCGGATGTAGTCCTCGTCGAGGCGCTGGGCGTCTCGGTCGCCCGCGGCCCGGAAGCGCGCCTGCTCTTCGAAGCGACGGCGCTGCTCGTCGGGGTCGTTGAGCTCGCTGAAGGCGTTGGCGAGCTCGCGGCCGAGCACGAACAGCTCCCAGCGCTCGACTCTGGTGGCGTCGTCGCGCTTGCGCTTCGCCAAGGGCGAGAGCGCGACCGGGTAATCGAACACGAACGTCGGCTGCACGAGCGTCGGCTCGGCGTAGGTCTTGAAGACCTCGTCCACGAGCTTGGGTCCCGCGAGCTCGTCCGCGTGCGGGACGTTCCGCTGCCGCAGAGCGGCCCGGAGCTCCGCCTCGGTTGCGCGCGCGAGATCGAGCCCCGCCGTCTCGCGCACCAGGGTGAAGAAGTCCTTGCGGGCGAAGGGCCGCTCGAAGGACAGGGTCGCGCCGTGGCGCTCCAGGGTCGTGGCGGCGAAGCAGTCCTTCACGAGTCCCGCGAGCATCGCCTCGGTGAGCTCGCGCATCCACTCGTAGTCCGCGTAGGCCTCGTACCACTCGGCCATCGTGAACTCCGGGTTGTGGAACCGATCCATCCCTTCGTTGCGGAAGTCGTGCCCGATCTCGTACACCTTTTCGAGGCCGCCCACGATGCACCGCTTCAAGTAGAGTTCGTCGGCGATGCGGAGGTAGAAGGTCGCGTCGAGCGCCTCGTAGTGGGTCGTGAAGGGATGGGCCGTCGCGCCGCCGTAGAGGGGCTGGAGCACGGGTGTTTCGACCTCGAGGTAGCCGCGCGCGTCCAGGAAGTGGCGGATCCCGCTGACGACCCGCGTGCGCAACTGGAACACCTCGCGCGCCTCGGGGCGCACGGCGAGGTCGGCGTAGCGCTGGCGCGCCCGCAGTTCCGGATCGGCGAGCTCGCCGTGCCGCTTCCCCTGCGCGTCTTCTTTGCCGAGGGGCAGGGGCCGCAGCGACTTGGCGAGCAGGGTCAGGTGCTGCACGCGGACCGTCAACTCGCCCGTCTTGGTCTGGAACAAGGGGCCTTCGACGCCGATCACGTCGCCCAGGTCGAGGAGCTTCACGAGCTCGTACTGCTCGGGACCGACCACGTCGAGCTTCAGGTAGATCTGCGCCTTCCCCGAGCGGTCTTCCAAGTGACCGAAGGTGGTCTTGCCCATGGGCCGGAGCAGGATGAGCCGTCCCGCGAGGCGGTGGACGGTGTCGGCCTCCGCGGCGAATCCCTCGAGCGCCGCCCGGATGGTGCCGGTGCGCGCGAAGTGATAGGCGAACGGTGCGACGCCCCGCTTCGCGAGCTCGGCGAGCTTCTCGCGCCGCGCGACTTCGACGAAGCTCGTCACGCCGCCTTGCTCCCGAACCGCTTCAGGTACGCCTCGATAAATGGATCCAAGTCGCCGTCCATGACGCGCTGCACGTCGCCCACCTTGAGCTCGGTGCGGTGGTCGTTGACGAGCGTGTACGGCTGGAACACGTACGAGCGAATCTGATTGCCGAAG
>DATLKW010000290.1:0-4631 GCA_035538175.1 Gemmatimonadales bacterium
CGCCCGAGGCCGTTCAAGACAATCCCCTCGGGCTTACCATCCGGTCTCTTAGCTGGACACGCGTGGGCGAAACGATGACGACCGACCCCCGCCCCGGTGTCGGCCCATCACTGCCCGGGGCGGACACTCTCAATCAAGGAGCAAAACCGTGAAAGCCAGCAGCCTGAGGCAGAGTCTCACCCCGCGCGGACCGTTAGCCCTCGCCGCGGTCGCCATCCTCGCGTTGTTCCATCCCGCAGCCGCACAGGAGGCGCGGCTCCCCACGCGCGGGCTTGCGACCGTTGCGCTACCGGGACGGCCCCCGAGCGACACGGGAACCGCCCCGAGCGTCCTCGGTGGAGATCCCATCGCTGTCGCCACACGCGAGTACCGGGCGAGCGGCATCGCCCGCACCGTCCTCGAGGGCAACTTCGTGACCTTCCCCTACGGGCACGCCCAGCCGACGCTGACCTGTACCGTGCTGCGCGCCTGCGTGATCGAGCTCGAACCCGGCGAGATCATCCTGAGCCGGATCGCGGGCGACACCGAGCGCTGGGAGATCAGTCCCGCCCCGGCGGGCGCGGATGGACGTACTCTCCTTATCGTCGTGAAGCCGCGCGAGTGCGACATCACGACGAACCTCGTGCTCGCCACCGATCGCCGGCTCTACGACCTGACGCTCGACGCCCCCCCATGCAAAGGCCGCTCCACGAACCCGCAGCAACCCTATGCCCGCCACGTGCGCTTCTACTACCCGGACGAAACCCTCGAACGGTGGGCGAAGCCGCCTGAACCCGCGCCCGTGCGGATCGCCACGGACGTCTCGTCTTTGAACTTCGGCTACCGGGTGAAGAAGGACCGTCGCTTCCCGTGGGCACCGGCGCAGGTGTTCGACGACGGCACGAGGGTGTACCTGAAGCTCCCCCCCGAAGCGCGACACGCCGAAGCACCGGTCCTCTTCGAGCTCCAGGCAGACGGCAGCAAGGTGCTCGTGAACTACGCGGTCTTGGGCGGGGACACTTACGTCACTGACCGGTTGTTCGATCGCGCCGTGCTCGTGGCGGGCGTGGACGGCAAGGAACGTCAGGTCGTGATCGAGCGGCTCGGCCTCCCGGAGGAGGCCCCGGCTCCCGTGAACCCCTTCGGCGACCACTGACGTGGCGCCCGCCTCTCCCTTTCGGGTCCCGCCGCCCGTGGCCAAGCGCCTGAACCGAAACGCTCTCACGGTTGGGGCGGTGCTCGCGGGAATGACGGTGCTCACCGTGCTCGTCCTCGTGCGTCCGAGCGGAGAGCCCAGAGGGGAGCGTCCGGGAAGCACGCTTCCCGCGGCCGACGAGGCCGGTGTCCCAAGCCGTCCGTCATTCCTGGACGAGCCCCCCCGCGCCGGCTCGAAGCTCGCCTCCCCACAGGGAGATACGGGGAGTGCGGGCGCTCCGACACTCCCGCCGACGCCTGACGCCGACCACACTCTCGGCGCCGGTCCCGCTCCCGGCGACACGACCGTGGCGTCGTTGCGCTCGACTACAACGGCGCTCCGCCGGTCCGCTCGCGAGCGGACCTTCCGCGCCGCGCTCCTCAGTGCTGCTGTCCTTCCCACACCAGGAGCTGGTCCCAGCGACGCGCAGGTGCCCGACTCAACCGGTCGCGCCGACTCAGGCGCCCTCGCGAACGACGAACGGCAGCTGCTCGATCTCGGCGACTCGGTGCTGCGCGCGTCGACTCGTGGCATGAGCGTGGGAAGCGTGCCCTCCCTGGCTCCGTCTCTCTCCGCCCCCAGCGCAGCGGGCCGACACCAGCCCTTCCTCGACGCGCAGGGGGACGCGCGTGGGCAGGCAATAAACGCTCGGCTCGAACCTGCGGGCTCTCCCTATACCCTGCGCGCCGGTACCCTCGTCCCGGCCTTCCTCATTACGGGGATCACCTCGGACCTGCCGGGCGACGTCGTGGGCCAAGTGAGCCGCGACGTCTTCGACTCGCGCGAGGAACGCTTCCTCCTGATCCCCAAAGGCGCGCGTTTGATCGGTACCTACGACCACCAGATCACGGCGGGCGAGGAACGCCTCCTCGTCGCCTGGACGCGCCTCATCTTCCCCGACGGGCGCAGCATGAGGCTCCCGGGATTGGCCCTGAAGGACGCGGCGGGTCAGACGGGAGCCAAGGACCAGGTCGACACGCACTGGGAGCGGGCCTTCGGCAAGGCGCTGCTCTTGTCGGCAATCGGCGCCGGCGCCCAACTGAGTCAGTCCCACCAGGCGAGCCTCCTCGCCTCCCCCTCGAGTGGTCAGATCGCGGCGGGAGCGCTCGGGCAGGAGCTCTCGAGCGTCGCCCTCGAGCTTGTGCGTCGTGGGCTCGACGCACCCCCCACGATCACGATTCGCGCCGGTGCGCCCTTCAACGTGTTCTTGAGCGGCGACCTCGTGTTCGAGCAGCCGTATCAAGCGGAACGGCACTCCCTAGAGTGGACGGCGGCACGCCCGTGAACCCTAGCGAGCAGGGTCCCGCAGATGCTCGTCGCATGAACGGACACGACTGCGTAGCGGACGCCCGCGGGCGGCCCTTGGGCCCGCTCGGGCCCGTGAGGGTGATCCCCCAGTCACGGGAGGATGACGAACCGCCCGAGCCGCAGGGGTCGATAGAGCGCAAAGTGCCGCCGATCGAGCGTGAACACCCGGCGCAGTCGCTCGCGCTCCGCAACGCGCACCAGCGCAGCGTCGGCGAGATCCATAGGCAGATCCCGGTACTTGTGCATCAGATCCCGAATGCGCGGGGCATCGCCTGCGTCAAGGGGGAGGAGGGCGAGCGCTTGGGAGGCGATCAGGTCCCACAACGCGTCTTGGGCACGCCATGAGAACGCAAGCAAATACATCGCCTCGGTCACCACGGGCCAGACACTCGCGAGGGGATCGGTCACGGACTGCAGCGTCGCCTTGCAGCTCTCGTGATTGCGATCGCTGCGGTCGATCAGGGCGACAAGCGGGCCCGCATCAACGAGAACGGCGGTCACGCGCTTGCTTCATCACGAGATCTCTGAAGCGTTCACCCGTTCGCTCGGAGAGCCCAGCGCCACCGCTATCGGCGATGCCGACAACGTGCGCAATCCGATCATAGGCACTCTGACCGCCGCTCTGCGCCTCAGCCGCGCCGGCCTCGCGCGCCAACGTCTCGAGCGCCGTGCGAATCAGCTCCGACTTGGTTTGACCGCGTCGCTTGGCGAGTCGAGCGATCAGGCGTTGGGTGCGGGCGTCCAGACGGACCGACGTAGGCATGTCTTTAGACCAACGAGTATTGTCCTACAGAATTGTAGGACAGCTCCTATGGCACGTCAAGGGCGGCGCGGGAACTCGATGACGGACGATCGCGCCGTGCGAGGGCGAGCGCACCTGCCTCGAACCACTGCGGAGGCTCCGTGAACCCGACCGAGCGTGACACTCGATTCTGGCGCTTCGACCCGAGTCCGGGGGACGACCCCTCGGAGCGCTCCCGCTCCCCTGAGATGCGCCCGGCGCTCCCCTCGCTCGCGCCGCGCACCGACTGGCCCTTCGTCATCGGACTCACGGCGGCGCTCGTGCTCGGTCTCGCCGCGGGCACGCAGTACGTGGCCTGGCGCCTCGGCTTCCACCCACGCCTCGGACCGCCGCTCGTCCTCCTCTCGCAGGCCACCGCGCGCTCGCTCCGCGTGACGGCCGTCGTCGCCCTCGGTGGCGCCCTCGTTCTGGCACTCGTCGCGTCACCCCGCCTCCCCTCCGCGCTTCGCAGCGCCGCCCTCCCCCTTGCCGTCCTCGCGGCCTGCGTGGCGTTGGCGAGCGTGGGACGCATCTACGCACCCCACAAAATCGTCCTGTGGTACGTCGCCAGAGCCACGCTTTCACTGCCTGGAGGAGCGGCCTTCCTCACGGCCTTCGGGCTCGTCATCGCGGTGAGCGTGGTGGCAGCCCTGTCCATCACGGCGGCGTGGCCAGCGGGCGTCCGCACCCGCCCCTCCCACTCCCACGGCTCCGCCCACTGGGGCGACGGCGCGGCCCTCGATCGCCCCCGCGGACTCCTACTCGGCCGCCACGGCGGGCGCCTCTTGCGCACCGGAGCCGAGGGCCACGTGCTCACCGTCGCGCCCACGCGCGCCGGCAAGGGCGTGAGCGCCGTCATCCCGAACCTCCTCGACTACCCGGGCGGCGTCCTCGTCACCGACCCCAAGGGCGAGAACTACGCCGTGACCCACGAGTGGCGCTGCAGCCTAGGGCACCCCGTCTACGCCTTTGACCCGTTTGGGATTTTCTCGGACGGGAAGGCCACCTCGACCAACGCGGCCCAGGTTGCGAACGCGACCTTCAACCCCCTCGATCTGATTAAACCGGGGAGCAGCGACGCCGTGGACGACGCGCGGCTGCTCGCCGATATGCTCGTCCTCCCCGCCGCGCGGGAAGGCGAACAGGCCTTCTGGAACGAGGAGGCGCGCGCGCTCCTGACGGGCTTGATCCTCTACGCGGCGTCAAGCGGCCAACCGGAGATCAAGACCCTCGCCCACGTCCGCCTCCTCCTCACCCAACCCCCGGACGCCTTTGCGACGCTGCTGCGCGACATGCTCGCGACCAAGGCGTTCGACGGTCTCGTGCCCCGCGCGGCGGCGCGCCTCCTCCAGAAGGCCGACCGCGAGC
>DATLKW010000291.1:0-10913 GCA_035538175.1 Gemmatimonadales bacterium
ACGGCGCGCGTCCGTAAGCTCTTGGCTCAGCGCCCCGTACCCTACGACAGCCTGGTGATCGAGGCGGCGCAGGTCCTGAAGCCCGGCAAGTACCTGGTGCGGGTCCGCGGGGCCACGAACTTGAGCGGCATCGCGGCAGACGTGCAGGGTGTGTTGGTGGTGCCCGTGCCGAAGGCCCCGCCGGACACGACCAAGGCACGGCCCAAGCGCCCATGATCGATCCGCGCCGGCGGCTCCCTGCGGTCGATCTCCTACTCGCCGAGCCGGAGGTGGCCGCACTCGTCGCGGCGCATCCGCGGGGGCTGGTGCTCCGCGCGGTGCGGGACACGCTCGACGCCGCCCGGGCGAACGGCGGCTCGACGCCCGAGGAGGGATGGAGTGCGGCGATCCGCGCCCGACTCGGGCGATTGGCCGAGCCATCGCTCCGTCCCCTGATCAACGCGACGGGTGTGGTGCTGCATACGAACCTCGGGCGGGCTCCCCTCGCACCCGCGGCCATCGCGGCGATGACCGCGATCGCGGGCGGCTATGCGAACCTCGAGTACGACCTGAGCCAGGGGAGCCGCGGCTCGCGGCACGCGCTCTGCCGTGACCTGCTCGTGGAGCTCACGGGCGCGGAGGACGCGCTGGTCGTGAACAACGCTGCGGGCGCCGTGCTCGTGGTGCTCTCCGCGCTCGCGCGGGGTGGCGAGGCGATTGTGTCGCGCGGCGAACTGATCGAGATCGGCGGCGCCTTTCGGATTCCGGACATCATGGCGCGTTCGGGCGCCACGCTGGTCGAGGTCGGCACGACGAACCGTACGCACCGCACGGATTACGAGGGCGCGGTGACGTCGGCGACCAGGCTGCTCCTCAAGGTGCATCGCTCGAACTTTCAGCTGACGGGATTCACGGCCGAGGTGCCGGCGTCCGAGCTCGCGGCGCTGGCGCGGACGAAGGGCATTGCGAGTGTGTACGATGTGGGGAGCGGGCTCCTCGTTGACCTCGCCCCCTGGGGGCTCGCGGGGGAGCCCACGGTGCGCCAGGCGCTGGCGAGCGGCGTGAGCGCCGTCGCGTTCTCCGGTGACAAGCTGCTCGGTGGGCCGCAGGCGGGCATCCTGGTCGGCACGCGCGACGCCATCGCAGCCTGCCGTAGCGACCCGCTCGCGCGGGCGGTGCGTTCGGACAAGCTCACGTTGGCCGCGCTCGAGGCGACGCTCGCCCTCTATCGGGATCCCGATCGGGCGCGGCGTGAGATCCCGGTACTGCGCATGCTCACCGAGACGCTCCCGGAGATTCGCCGGCGTGCGGAAGCCCTCCAGCAGGCGCTAGCCGGGGCGGCCGACGTGGTGCCCGGGGAGTCCGAAGTGGGGGGCGGATCGTTTCCGGGCGCGAAGCTCGAGACCTGGCTTGTGGCCTTGCGTCCGGCGGCGCTCGCGGCGCAGGCTCTCGCCGAGCGGCTGCGCCTCGGGTCCCCGCCGGTGATCGTCCGGATCGTGGACGATCGCGTGGTGCTCGATCCGCGCACGCTGCTGTCGGGCCAGGCGGAGACGGTGGCCGAGCGGGTGCGGGCCGCGCTCGATGGCTGACCGCGGCCCCGATCGCCGCGCCGTGTTTCTCGACCGGGACGGGACGATCGTGGAGGATCCGGGGTTCCTCCACGACCCGGCGGCCGTGCGTCTGCTCCCCGGCGCGGCGGCGGCGATCCGTCGCTTGAACGATGCCGGGTGGCTGGTGATCACCGTCTCGAACCAATCCGGCATCGCGCGCGGGCTGTACGACGCGGCGGCCTACGAGAGTGTGCAGCGCCGCCTCGCGACGCTGCTCGCCACCGCCGGAGCCCGGCTCGACGCCGCCTACTACTGCCCCCACCATCCCGCCATCAGTGGCCCGTGCGAGTGCCGGAAGCCCGGGCTGCGCCTGTTCCGCGACGCCGCGACCGCACTCGCCGTGCGCCTCGCGGAGAGCTATTGGGTGGGCGATCGCTTAAGCGACGTCGAGCCGGCGCGCGCGCTCGGGCCTGGCGGCCCGCCCCGAGGGTTCCTCGTCTCCACGGGCCGTGGGGCAGAGCACGCTGCCCAGGCGCGCGTCTTGGGATTCCCGGTGGTGCCCGATCTCGCCGCGGCGACGGCCGAGATTGTGCACGCCGCTTAGGGCCGGCAGATTGCGAGGCACGATGGGGGGCGCGCGGCTGGTGCTGGTGGCGGCGCTCGGGCTCCGCGGTCTCGACGCGCAGGCCCGGCCGAGTGCCTCGCCTGGCGGCCGCGCAGATGGGCCGGCGCGCCGCACGATCGCGGTTGGCGACACGGTGCGCGACTCGCTCGGGCGGCGCGACGCCCTGCTCCCGGCCGAAAGCACCTACGCGCAGGAGTGGCGCCTGGCGGGCCGGGCTGGGGCGACGGTAACGATCGATTTGGTCTCCGCGGCGTTCGACGCGTACGTGTTCCTGTTGGGCCCCGGTCTCGGCAGCCCGCCTCCCCAGGACGACGATTCCGGCGGTCGCTGCAACGCGCGGCTGAGTGTGCGCCTCCCCGCCACGGGGACCTACCGCATCGTGGTGACGAGCAGCGACCGGCTGGCGACGGGGCCGTTCCTGCTCACCGTGACCCCGGGCTCAAAAGCCCCATCGCTCGCGCCCTGCACGCGGTGACGCCGGCTTCGGTGGCGGTCCTCGTGTCGGGGAGCGGCACGAACCTCCAGGCGCTGCTCGACGCCTTGCGGGACTCGTCCATCGCCCAGGTCGCGCGCGTCGTCTCCAACCGTGCCCACGCCCCCGCGCTCGAGCACGCGCGCCGCGCGGGCGTCCCGGTGACCGTGCTCGCCGATCCGTCGGATGGGGCGGAGCTCATCGACGCCTTGCGGGACAGCCGACTCGTGGTGCTCGCGGGGTACCTGAAGCACGTCCCGGCTGCCGTGGTGGCGCGGTTTCGCTGGCGCCTGGTTAATATCCATCCGGCCTTGCTGCCCGTGTTCGGCGGCCCCGGGATGTATGGGCGTCGCGTGCACGAAGCGGTCCTCGCGAGTGGTGTCGCCGTGTCGGGCGCGACCGTGCACTACGTCGAGGAGGAGTTCGATCGGGGTCCGATCGTCGCCCAATGGCCGGTCCCGATCCAGCGCGGCGATACGGCCGACGCCCTCGCCGCGCGGGTGCTCGAGGTGGAGCATCTCCTCCTGCCCCAGGTCGTGCTGGAGCTTGCGCGGCGGGGGCCGCCGGCCGGTCCGGTGCGGCTGTTCCCCGACGGCCCCCGTTTCGTGACGCACACCCAACTCGCCGTGAGGGTGATCGATGAGTAAGGCACGCGCGCCGACTCGAGGCTCGGCCGCCCGGGCCGCAGGCTGGCTGGCATGCGGGCTCTTGTGCGCAGACCTCGCCGCGGGGCTCCGCGCCCAAGCCCGGGACTCGCTCGCCGTTCGGTTCGCTCGGATGACGGCCGTCACCGGTCTCGAGCAGGCGATGACGGACTCCCTCCTCGCGCTCCTCCCGGGGAGCGCACGTGACCGCGCGGGTGACGTCGTGGTGACCCTCGGGCAAGGGTCGCGGCGCCGGCTCCTCGTCTGCCTCCTCGACGAGGTGGGGTACGTCGTCGGGAACATCACGCCTGAGGGCTATGTCCTGCTCCGGCGAGTGGGCGGGGGTGCGCGCGTCGCCTATCCCCTGTTCGATCAGCAGCTCGAGGGTCATCGGGTGACGGTGTTCGGCGCGCGCGGAGCGGTGCCGGGTGCCGTGGCGGTGAAGTCGGTGCACTTGACGCGGGGGCGGGGTGCGCCCGGTGCCCCTGATCCCGTGTTCACCGTGGACAATGCCTACGTCGACGTGGGGGCGACCTCCGCAGCGGAGGTGCACTCGCTCGGGATCGACGTGCTCGCGCCGGTGACGCTCACGAAGGAGCCGCGCCTCTACGGGACCCGTCTGCTCGCCGGGCCCGTGGCAGGCCGGCGCACGGCGTGCGCGGCGCTCGTCGCGGCGCTCGAGCAGAAGCCCAAGGTGAACGGGAGTGTGGTCGTGGCGTTTGCGGTGGGGACGCTGTACACGGCGGACGGCCGGCTCGAGAGCCTGCGGGTGCTGCTCGGCCCCTTCGACGAAGTGAAGCTTGCGAGCCTTAAGGTCCGCTACCCCGACTCAGCGGTGGAGACCGTGGCGCTCGCCGACGCTGACCTGCTCACGCAGGAGCTCCTGACCTGGATGGAGGGCCGATGAGCGTTGCCCGGGCGGGGGTGGGGCTCGCGGCGCTGTTCGCGCTCGCGGGGGCGCGGGTCGCCCTCGAGGCGCAGGAACCAGCAGCGGGGCGAGCGCCGATCTCCGAGGCGGAGGCCGTGCTCGCGCCGCTCGTCGAGGCGTATGGCGTCTCCGGCGCCGAGGCTCCGGTGCGCGATGTGGTGAAGCGCTTCTTGCCCGCCTGGGCCACCTCCGAGATCGACACGGCCGGGAACCTGTGGGTGCGGGTCGGTCAGGGCGATCCGCTGGTGGTGATGGTCGCGCACCTGGATGAGATCGGCTTCCGGGTGAGCGCGATCCGCGACGACGGGACGCTCGAGCTCGAGACCCGGGGTGGGTTCTTCACGTCGTTATTCGAGGCGCAAGTGGCGCTCGTCCACACCGACCGAGGGGATGTGGCCGGGGTGTTCGTGCCGCGCGATTCGGGGTTCACGCATCACACCCCGCCCCCGCTGCGCGTCGATGTCGGCACGACGTCGCGCGCCGCGACGGTTGCCCGCGGGGTGCACCCAGGATCCACCGTGACGATGCCCAAGCGTTACGTCCGGCTCGCGGGGACCCGGGCCCTGGGCCGCTCGTTCGACGATCGGATGGGCGACGCCGCCGAGCTGCTCGCGCTCCGGCACCTGAACCGCGCCGCGCTCAAGCATGAGGTGGCATTTATCTGGAGCGTGCGCGAAGAGATCGGGCTCGAGGGGGCGGCGCGGGCGGCGGCGGCGCTCGGGCCGAAAGCGCGCCGGGTCCACGCGATCGACACCTTCGTGTCTGCCGACGCACCGCTCGAGCTCCCCAACTTCGCCGTCGCGCCGCTCGGCCAGGGAGCTGTGGCGCGGTCGCTCGACAATTCCTCGGTGACGCCTCCAGCCTATGTGGACTCGCTCGTCCGGCTCGCGCGTGCGCGGGGTGTCGCGTTGCAGGTCGGGACCACGAACGGCGGCAACGACGGATCCACCTTCACCCCTTATGGGGTCGTCGATGTGGCGATCGGGTGGCCGTTGCGCTACTCGCATTCGCCCGTCGAAATCGTGGACCTGAAGGACCTCGTGAGCCTCGCCGACTTGGTCCAGGCGATCGCCGAGGCGTGGTGAGTCGGCGCGCGCTGCTATCGGTCTCTGACAAGCGCGGCCTCGTCGAATTCGCGCGCGAGCTAGTCGCGCTCGGCTGGGAGCTGGTCTCGACCGGCGGCACCGCGGAGGCGCTCCGCCAGGCGGGGCTTGCGGTCCTGCCGATCGAGCAGGTCACCGGGTTTCCCGAAATCATGGACGGCCGGGTGAAGACCCTGCATCCCAAGGTGCACGGCGGCCTGCTCGCCCGGCGGGGGCATCCGGGGGACCGCGCGGCCCTCGCGGCGCACGGCATTGCACCGATCGATCTGGTCGCCGTGAACCTCTATCCGTTTCGAGAGACCGTGGCGCGCGGCGGGGTGACGCTCGAGCAGGCGATCGAGCAGATCGACATCGGGGGCCCCTCGATGCTCCGCTCGGCCGCGAAGAACCATGCGGATGTCGTGGTGGTGGTGGACCCCGACGATTATCCGCTCGTCGTGCGCGCGCTCGAGGCGGGCGAGCTCGACCCCGGCGCTGGGGCCGCGAACGGAGCGCTGCGCCGCCTGCTCGCGGCGAAGGTGTTCGCCCACACGGCGGCCTACGACGGCGCGATTCACGCGTATCTCGCCGCCGGGACGGCCGGCTGGCCCGAGCGGCTGGTGCTCGCGCTCGAGCGGCGCCAGGAACTCCGCTACGGCGAGAACCCGCATCAAGCCGGAGCGTTGTACGTCGGCGCCGAGCCCGGCATCAAGGATTTGGAGCAGCTCCATGGCAAGGAGCTGTCGTTCAACAACCTCCTGGACATTGACGCGGGGCTCGCGGCCGTAGGCCCGTGGGCGCGGGCGGAGGCGGCGGCCTGCGCGATCATCAAGCACACGACCCCCTGCGGGATCGCGCTCGGGCGCACGGCCGCCGACGCCTACGAGCGCGCCCTCGCCACCGACCGAACGTCGGCCTTCGGGTCCGTGATTGCCTTCAACGTCCCCGTGGACCGGCGGGCCGCCGAGGGGATGCGGGACCTCTTCGTGGAGGTCGTGGTGGCGCCCCGGATCGGGGAGGACGCGCTGCTCGTGCTGCGGGAAAAGAAGAACCTGCGGGTGGTGCGCCTGCCGGTGGAAGACGCGGTGGGCTGGGACTACAAGCGGGTGCGGGGGGGCTTTCTCGTCCAGGAGCGCGCTCGCCCGGTCCGAGCGGCCGACCAGGCGGCGTGGAAGGTCGTCACGCGCCGCAGCCCGAACGAGGAGGAATGGCGGGATCTGCGCTTCGCCTGGGCGGCGGTGGGGGTGGTCAAGTCCAACGCCATTCTGCTCGCCCGCAACGAAGCGGCGATCGGGATCGGGGCCGGGCAGATGTCGCGGGTGGACGCGTCCTTCTTGGCGGTGCACAAGGCGCGGCAAGAGGGTCACGACCCCGCCGGGGCGGTATTAGCTTCCGACGCGTTCTTTCCGTTCGCGGACGGGGTAGAAGAAGCAGCGCGCGCCGGGGTGCGCGCGATCATCCAGCCGGGCGGCTCGGTGAAGGACGCCGAAGTCGTGGCCGCCGCGGATCACGCGGGGATGGCGATGGTATTCACCGGGATCCGACAATTCCGCCACTGACCTTATGACGACTGTGACCGCGCCTCAGACGTTCCCTCGGAGTGCCCCCTACGTCGTCGAGCCCGAGCGGCCGCCCTATCTCGTGGCGGGCCTCGTGTCCCTCGGCGCGCTCATTCTCTACGTGGTGACGCTCGCGCCGACGACCCAGTTCTGGGACACGTCGGAGTACATCGCGGCGGCCTACGTGCTCGGCATTCCGCATCCTCCCGGGAACCCGTTGTTCACGCTCATCGCCCATGTGTGGGGGCTCGTGCCCTGGGTGACGGGCTACGCGGGGCGGATCAACCTGCTCGCCGCCGCGACGAGCGCCGTAGCGGCGGGGTGCTGGTTCCTGGTCGGCGAGCGGTGGATGCGCGGCTGGGTTCCGGAGCGGCTCCCCCGCCTCCTCGCCGCCGCGGCGGGCGCGGCGGTGTCCGCGACGGCGTTCACCGTGTGGAATCAATCGGTGGTGAACGAGAAGGTGTACACGCTGTCGCTCCTCTCGATCGCCCTCGTCCTGTGGCTCATCGTGCGCTGGGACGACCAGCCGCCCGGTGAAGGGCACGATCACCACCTGCTGATGATTGTCTACCTGCTCGCGCTCACCTCGACGAACCACATGATGGGGGTCCTCGTGGGCCCCGTCGTGGTGGTGCTGTTGTATCCCCTCTTGAAGCAGGAGCGGCCGGTGGGGGTGGCCGAGCGGCGGGCCGAGTGGTCGCAGTGGCTGGTGTTCTGCGGCGCGTACGCCCTGATCGTCGCGAGCGGGCTCGAAAGCGCCCTGCCCCTGAAGCTGGCGGGGCTCCTGTTCGTCGCCGCTCTGATCTACTCGGTCGTCTACGCGCGGAACGGCGATTTCGCCGCGGCCGTGTTACTGGTCGTGATCGTAGGCCTGTCGGTGTTCGTGTTCCTCCCGATCCGCGCTGCGCATGCCCCGCCGATCAACGAGGGCGAGCCGACGACGTGGCAAGCGTTGTGGGAGGTGCTGACGCGCCAGCAATACGGCAAGCCGCCCGTGTGGCAGCGGCAGGCGACGCCGCAGGCCCAGATCGGCATGTGGATTCAATATTTCACGTGGCAGTGGGGGCATGACTGGGGGACCGGGGTCCGCGCGGCGCTCGCGGTCGTGTTCCTGTTCGTGGGCGGCCTCGGCGCGGTTCGGCACTGGAAGGCCGACCGGCGGACGGCGATCGCCATGACGACGCTCGTCGGCACGCTGACGTTGCTACTCATCTTCTACCTGAACTTCAAGTACGGCTATTCGTGGGCGCCCGACCAGCCGCAACTCGCCCGCGAGGTACGCGAGCGCGACTACTTCTTCATCGCCTCGTTCGCCTTGTGGGGGGTGTGGGTGGGGATGGGGCTCGCGACGCTGATGGAGTGGGTGAGCGAGGCGCTCGAGGCGCGGGAGCCCGACGCCCGGCGCCGCTGGCTCTTGGCGACCCCGGTCCTCGCGCTCGCGCTCGTCCCGCTCGTCGGCAACCATCTAACCGCGTCGCGGCGGAGCGAGACGCTCGCCCGGGACTTCGCCTCCGACATGCTGCAGTCGGTGGAGCCGTATGGAATCCTCGTGACCGCCGGGGACAACGACACCTTCCCGCTGTGGTACGCGCAGGAGGTGGAGCACATCCGGCAAGATGTGACGGTCGTGAACCTGTCGCTCGCGAACACGGACTGGTACGTACGCCAGCTCGAGCGGCGGCCGCCCGCGACCTTCGACTCGACGGCGGCGCCGGCGCTCTACCGCGGCCACGCGTGGACGAAGCCGACCGGGCGGTTGCTGGACCGCTCGGACTCGGCGATCGCGGCGCTCGAGCCGGTCTACTGGCTCGATCAGAAGCGGATGGTGGGGCTCGGTCCGGTGGTCGCGACGCTCGATCCGCAGATTCTCGGGCGCCAGTATCTCGAGCGCGCCGACGTGGTCGTGCTCGAGGCGATCAAGGACCAGATGGGCAAGCGGCCGATCTATTTCTCGCGCACCGTCGGGCCGTATGCCGATCTCTTCGGGTTCACGAACTACTTGGAGGGCCAGGGGTTCGCGCGCAAGTTGCGCCCCGAGCCGCTCGCGCCCTCGGACAGCATCGTGCCGGTGGGGGCGGGGCTCGGCTTCATCAACGTCCCGCGCACGGAGGCCTTGGCGTTCGGGGTGTATCACCGCGATGCCGCCGGGCGGCACCGGCCCCGCGGCTGGGTCGACCGCCCGTCGGAGAGCATTCTCGCGACCTATGGGATCGTGTATCAGGGGCTCGCGCAGGTGCTCCGGGACAAGAAGGTGAGCAGCCCGCTCGCGACGCAGGCCCTGGTCGTCGCCGACTCGATCTTCAAGAACACGAGCTACGGGTTCATCGCCCCGAGCGAGCGGTAGGCGCAGCGCGCGCGTCGTGCGCTTGCTGCCCTTCAATACCGCGCCGCCCTCCGGTGGGTTTCGTCTAGTTCGGCGACGTGGATTTCAAGAGCTGGTGCGGAGGAGCGTGCCAGCTAGGAGGACCAAGAACCACAACCCGAGGCTCGCGATCGAGGTCCCTCTGAAGCGGCTCCATGCCGCAAACGCGCCCTGCCGTAATGCAATCTCAGCACGGAGCCGCGCATAGCCGTTGGCGAGAAGCAACGCCACGAGTCCCATCTTAATCCAGAACACGTTCGACAGGACGAGTGTCTCCACGTCAGCGAGCGCCATCAGCAGGCCGCTCGCGAGAATCAGGGCGAGTCCACCCACGACCCAGCGGTGGATCGTCGCGGCCCGATCAAGCTCCCGACGCCAGTCGGGTTGCGTGGGCGATAACAGCAACGACGCGCGATCCGTCGCCACGGCCAAACCTCCGCCGACGAGGATGCCGACCAAATGGCCGTAGTTGATCGCGGCTCGCAGGGCCGTCGTATGGCGATACAGCCGCATCCAAGGCGCGATGATCGTGTGCGTCACCCACAACCACGCGCCACTGCCGTAGACTGCGTAGTGGTACGATGTCATGCCGTTCTCCTGCTCCAGCGGTGGGACAGCGGAGTGCTCCGATGCCCTGACTCCTCTTACCGTCCAGTTATTCCCGGGCCACCTCTTGGCGGAGTCCCGCTCGACGGGCTAGGCAGTTCGGCTGGTTAACGCGACGTTCCAACACCCGAACCCATGGACGTGCAAATTCGTGTAGTCAGGAGCGATGACGTTGCCGCAGCCGTGCGGTTGAGCGAAACCGCCGGCTGGAACCAGACCGCGGCCGACTGGGAGCGCTTTCTCCGCGCGAATGAGGAGGGGTGTTTCGCGGCGGTGCGCGATGACCGGGTCGTTGGTACATTGGCGACCATTGTCTACGAGGGCCGTTTCGGCTGGATCGGTATGGTTGTGGTCGAGCCAGGGCACCGGGGCGGCGGCATCGGCACGGCCCTTCTTGAGCAGGCGATTGCCCACCTCGATTCGCGACGCGTGGCGACCATGAAGCTCGACGCAACTCCGCAGGGCAGGCCGCTCTATGAAAAACTCGGCTTCGTCGCGGAATACCCGATCGAGCGCTGGAGTCTCAAGCGACAAGGTGACCGAAAGGCGAGGGAAACGGCGCCTCGCCGCCAACTCGAAGACGTCCTGCGCCTCGATCGAGAGGTGTTCGGCGCGGATCGGAGCGGCCTCCTCCAGGCCCTCGCGGACGACGCGCTGGACTTTGTCCGGGTGGCAAGAAAGGATCGCGCGGTCGTGGGGTACACCTTCGGGCGTCGCGGCTCGCGCGCCGATCAGATGGGTCCTTGGATGGCCGGAGGCAAGGCTATTGCGGAGGCGCTGCTCGATGAGTTCTTAGGCACCTCCGAAAGAGAGCTCGTGTTCGTAGAGTGCCTGCTGCAGAATGCCTGGTCGGTAGAGCTCGTCAAGGCTCGCGGATTCGAGCTATCGCGTTCCTTGACGCGAATGTTCCGCGGCCCCAATCGCTTCCCGGGACTGCCGGGCCTGTTAGGCGCGATCCTCGGGCCGGAGTTCGGATGAAGACACGGCGCACCGGGCCGATCTCGATGACATCCGGTCAGGGCCGCGCTAAGTTCAAGCGTTGAAGCACGGGAGGGCTAGACCTAACTGGTAAGGCGGCGGTCTTGAAAACCGCTGGGGGCAACCCC
>DATLKW010000292.1:0-11426 GCA_035538175.1 Gemmatimonadales bacterium
TCGCTCGTTGTGGGTCTTCCAACCACGTGCAAATACTTGACCCTTCCGTCGGCCAGGCGAAGGCGAAACTCAAGATCGATCCCTTCTCCCCTATTGGCTGCGGCAATCGCCAGGTTCACCGAAGGCATGTCCTGCGGATGAACCCGGTCCAGAATCATTGACAACGAGACCCTCGAAGAAGGATCGAATTCGAAAATGCGAAAGGTCTCGTCGGACCAGAAATGCTCGTCACTGGAGACGTTCCAACCAAAGCTGCCTGTGTGACTCAGCTTTTGTGCCTCGGCCAGATACGCTTCTCCTCGCTGCAGCTCTCGCATCAAACGGTTCTCCCCAGTCGCAACTGGCGTTCCAATCGAATCCCGGACGGTATCACCAGGAAACCTCGATGGACTTGAGTTGGCCCGGACACACCTGCATGCCGGGTCAAAGCCGTGATCGTACTAAGCCTGGCTTGAAACTGAGCTGCGACCTATTTCAGTCATCCGACGCGCTGCCCGAATTGCGCAATTTTCCACCAATGGCCGGATCCTGCAAGGGCGGTGACGACGAAAGTTACTTAGATACAACATCTTACGATTGCTCGGCAATTGCTGCTACGGTGCGTGATCATGACTCATGCGCACGTTCCTCGGGGTCATCGACGGCACGCCAAGGCTATCGACCTCCTCCGGCCCTCACTGATTGTCGTGATAGTAACGGTACCAGTTGCATTAGTCGCAGCGGCTGGGGGTGGAGAGGCGGTGACCGAGAATCGCGGAAGGCTCCTCAGTACATTTGCGAAGTTGCGACAGACCGTACCGCGGTGGGAGGCGCCTTCCGAGCCCGGGGCGGAACTCGTTGGCGCCAGGTGGAAGGCGAAGCTCCCGAGGCAGGACTCGAACCTGCGACCCGCCGGTTAACAGCCGGCTGCTCTACCAGCTGAGCTACTCGGGAATGTTGCCCCGCAAATATCGCTACGAGACAAGGGTACATCAACTGGCGAGGCGTGCGGAAGCCCCCGTGAGCTCGCGCTCTCGCATCGGCAGAGAGCGCCCCTAGGAGCGTTGGTCGGTGCTCGGACGGTCCGCCGCTCGCGCGCCGGTGGGAAGATCGACCGCCAGCATCGCTACGAGAATTAGGACGCCACCCGCCCACTGCGACGCCGCCAGACGCTCTCCGAGCACAAGCCACGAAGCCGCCGCCGCAAACACGGGCTCGAAGCAAAAGATCAACGCGGCCCGTGCCGCCGACATGTAGCGCTGGGCACGCATCTGCCACAGGAACGCGACCGCCGTCGGGAGGATGCCGCAATACACGAGCAGCGTCACGAACGCGGCGGTCCAGCGGATGTGGGGGCGTTCGACGAGGAGCGCGGCGGCGCCCACGACAAGCGCCGTGCCGGCCGCCTGCAGCCATACCAGCCGACGCGCATCGTAGCGGATCCCGAGTTCGCGTACGGCGACGATCTGCGCGCCGAATACGACGGCGGTCCCGAGCGTCCAGACGTCGCCGCGGTTCAAGCCGCCAGCCTGCGGCGCCGTCAACAGGTACGTTCCGACCCCCGCAACCGCGAGCCCCGCCACCGCTAGCCATCGGGTCCGCTGTCCCAACGCCACGAACGCGATCGGGGGCGCGACGACCGAGGAGATCGCCACGAGGAACGCCGAACGCGACGGTGTCGTGTAGACGAGCCCCTCGTGTTGTGTGGCGAACCCAACCGCAATCAATGCGGCCAGGAGCATCCCCCCCGAGAGCTCGCCCTTGGAGGGCCGGCGGGCGAGCGCCGTACCGGGCGCGAGAACGACCGCGGCAAGCGCGAACCGCAGGGCCACAAGCGCGAGGGGCGTGGTATAAGCTAGGGTCGCCTTGACGGCCACGAAGCTCACACCCCATATGCCTGTCGCCGCGAGGAGGAGGGCGTCCGCCTGCCGGGGCCTCACGCGAGCTCGCCCAGGAACCGCCCCGTCGTGGAGGCCGGGTCCCGCGCGACGTCCTCGGGGGTCCCCTGGGCTACGACGCGGCCGCCCGCCGCCCCCGCGCCGGGTCCCAGGTCGATGATCCAGTCGGCGCGCTTGATGACGTCCAGATGATGCTCGATGACGAGCACGGTGTGTCCTGCGTCCACCAGACGGTCGAGCACGCGGCACAGCGTGCGCACATCGTCCAAGTGCAGGCCGGTTGTGGGCTCGTCCAGGATGTAGAGCTTTCGCCCGCGGCGGCTCCGCCCCGCAGCCCGGGCGAGAGCGAGCTCGCGCGCGATCTTCAATCGCTGCGCTTCGCCCCCCGACAGCGTTGTGGCCGGTTGCCCCAAGCGGAGATACCCGAGGCCCACCTGCTGCAGGTGCCACAGCGCCCGGGCGAGCCGCGGCCGACGGTGGAAATGCTTCAGCGCCTCGTCCACGGTCCATTCGAGCACGTCGTGAATCGAGCGGCCCTGCACCTTCACGTCGAGCACCTCGCGCTTGAACCGCCGGCCCTGGCACACGTCGCAGGGAACGAAGACGTTGGCGAGGAACACCATCTCGACCTGCACGTGGCCCGCGCCCTCGCACGCTTCGCACCGCCCGCCTGCAACGTTGAAGGAGAACGTACTGGCGCTGTATCCGCGGGCCCGCGCCAACGGCTCCGCGGCGAACACGGCCCGCAGCTCGTCGAACGCCTTGATGTAGGTGACGGGATTGGAGCGCGGCGTGCGGCCGATGGGGGCCTGGTCCACGAGCACGACGTCGCTGATCTGCTCCCATCCCTCAAGCGCCCGGACCGCTCCCACCGGCTCGCCCAGATGCTGCTTCGCCCCGTGCATACCGGTGAGCCGCGCCTCGAGCTGGCGGAATAGCACGTCATGCACAAGCGTCGACTTGCCGGAGCCCGACACGCCGGTCACGGCGGTGAACGTCCCGAGGGGAATGCGCACGTCCACGTCGGCGAGGTTGTGCAGCCGCGCGCCCTTGACCGCGAGCCACCGCCCGGGGGGGCGCCGGGCCGAGGGCACGCCGATGCGTTTATCCCCCGAGAGGTACTGCCCCGTGAGCGTTCCCGCTTCGCGAACGCCCGCCGCCGGCCCCTGGTACACGAGCCGCCCACCCGCCTCGCCGCTCCCCGGCCCGAGCTCGACCATCCAGTCCGCGGCGCCCATGGCGGCCGGATCGTGCTCGACCACGACGACCGTGTTGCCCTGGTCGGCGAGCCGACGCAGAAGGCTGAGGAGACGGCCCGTGTCGGCCGGGTGTAACCCGATCGTTGGTTCGTCCAGCACGTACAACGTGTCGACCAGATGCGAGCCGAGGGCATTCGAGAGCGCGATGCGCTGGGCCTCGCCACCCGACAAGGTACGGGTGAGGCGGTCGAGTGAGAGGTAACCGAGTCCCACGTCATTGAGGAACGCGACGCGCGCCCCGAGCTCGGCCAGGATGTGCACAGCGACCGCACGCTCGAACGGCGTCAGCTCGAGCGCGGCAATCCAGTCGCGGAGGCCAGCGGCGGTGAGCGCCGCCACCTCGGCGATCGTGCACCCTCCCACCCGCACCGCGAGGGCTTCGGGCTTGAGTCGCGCGCCACCGCAAGCGGGACAGGTCTTCGCGAGCTGATACTGCCGTAGGAAGACCCGGATGTATTGCTTGTAGCGCTTCGCCTCGAGCCGTTCGAGGAAGGGGAACATGCCGAGGAACCGTCCCTTCGACCCGTGGAGCAGGAACTGCCGGGCGTCGGTCGCGAGATCGGCCCACGGGGCGTCGAGCGAGATGCCTTGCGCCCGGGCCGTCTCGCGCAGGGTGCGTCGCCGACCCTCGTAACGCGGTTTCGTCCACGGGTCGAGGGCGCCGCGCCCCAGCGTGCGTCGCGGATCGGGGACGATGAGCGATTCGTCGTATTCGAGCACGGCCCCGAACCCGTTGCACCCCGGGCAGGCACCCCGGGGATTGTTGAAGGAAAACAGGATCGGGCTCGGGGTCGGGGCCGCGGTGCCGCAGTGCGAGCAGGCGGGATGCGCCGAGAAGCGCTGGCGGTCGCCATTCTCGAGCGCCACGGCGACCCCCTCCCCCTCGTTGAACGCGGTCGCGATGGCATCCGCCAGGCGGCCGCGGTTCGCCTCTGAGACCGCAACGCGGTCGACCACGACCAGCACCTCTCGGGCTTGCCGCACGCGCGTCTCCGCATCGGGCTGATCGAGCCGCACCACGGACCCGTCGAGCTGCGCGCGCACGAAGCCAGCCGCGCGCAGCTGCGCCGCCACTTCGACGTCCGGCCGGTGCGCGGAGGCGGGGAGCGGGAAGGCAACGACCACGGCGGGCCCGGCCGCCCCGGAGTGGGGCCGGTCGGGTCCCCCGGCCCCCCCTGCGAGCGTCACCACGCCCTCCGCCATGAGCTCGTCCACCGCCTCGTCGACCGTGTCCACCTTCACCTCGTGCCCGCATTGCACGCACGACTGCGTCCCGACCCGGGCCCAGAGGAGCCGCATGAAATCGTAGATCTCGGTCGCCGTGCCGACCGTCGACCGACTGGTCGTCGTGGGATTCTTCTGCTCGATCGCGACCGCGGGAGAAATGCCCTCGATGGCGTCCACGAGCGGCTTGGGCATCCGCTCGAGAAACTGCTTCGCATATGTGGACAGGGACTCGACATAGCGCCCCTGGCCCTCGGCGTACAACGTGTCGAATGCGAGCGAACTCTTCCCCGAGCCGGACGGACCGGTCACCACCGTCAGGGCACGCCGGGGCAGCTCGACCGTGAGCCCCTTCAGATTGTGCTGGCGCGCGTTGCGGATCACCAGGCGGTCGTGAGCGACGGGCATAACCCTATAAACTAACAGGAGCGAGGCGTTCGGGTCGCACATGGGCCGCGCGCGGCGACGGCGCCACCTGGCAGGTGGCCCGCCCCGTCTATAGTTTCGGCCCGGACATGCCCCTCGCCCTCACCCCGCGGCTGCTCCGACGCGGCCTCGAGTTGTTTGCCGTCATCTCCCTCCTCGGCGTCGGTGTCGTGCTCGTCTTCTTCGGACAGGACCTCGAGGGCTTCGTCTCGGCCTTGACCCACCTGCGGGGGGGGTGGCTTGTGGTCGGGCTAGGCCTCGCCTCGATGGACTGGATCGGCGGTGGCACCCGGCTGTGGGTCGTGGCGCGGCACGTCCACCCCGGCGTGCGCTGGCGCGACATGGTCATCGCCGGCGGCATGAGCGCCTGGGCCGCCTACCTCACGCCCTTTCAAACCGGCGCCGGGCCGACGATGATGTGGGTCATGCGGCGCTCCGGGGTCCGCCTCCCGGAAGCGATGACGTCGACCTTCATGACCTTTGTCGCGACCGTCGCTTTCTTCGCGATCGCTGGACCCCTCGCCATCTACCTCGGAGCCGGCCGCTCGCTCGAAGAACACCACGTGGTGCTCGGTATCACCTACTACGGCTTGTTTCGCACCAGCCTGACCATCTTCGGCATCCTCGGCGTGCTCATGCTCGCCACAATGGTGTCGCCCACCTGGCTGCGCGATGCCGTGCACTGGCTCGCGACCCGGCTCGAGCGCCGCAGCCGCCGGGTGGCGGCCCGTATCGAACAGCTGCGCGAGGGGATCGAGCGGGCGCACCAGTGCCTGGTCGCCTTCGGCAGTCCGCGTGGGTGGCTCGCCCTGCTGTGGGCGATCCTCCTCTCGGGCCCCTCGCACGCGAACAAACTGCTCGCCGGCTACGTCGCCCTGCGCACGCTCGGCCTGCACACGAACTTCGTCGACATCCTCCTGCTCCAGACGTTCATCACCTTCCTCCTCTACTTCGCCCCGACCCCCGGCTCCTCTGGGCTCGCGGAACTCCTGTCGGCCGCCGTGATGCAGATCTACGTGCAGCCCCCCGAGCTGCCCACCTACACCCTCATCTGGCGTTTCATTAACAGCTACGCGACGGTCATCGCCGGCTCGCTGCTGTTTTGGCGGTGGGTAAAGCGCGGCACGGTCGGGCGCGAGGAGGCGGTGGTCGCGGAGGGGTCGGCGACCCAAGGCCCGGCCGCGTAACCCTCGTTTCCTTGCGCGGTTACACAGCCGGGCGTAACTTCCCGCACTGCCTCCTTTGGCGCAAGGACTCTTCCCAAGATGTCGCTGCTGGAACTCGGTGGCAGGAAATTCACCATCCCGGTGGGGGAGGTCGTGCTCGGGAGTGACGCCGCCTGCGCCATCCCCCTGTCGGGGGCCGGCGTGTTACCCCGACACGCCCTGCTGCAGGGCCAAGCGGACGGCCAAGTCGTCATCCGCAAAGTCTCTCCCGCGGCCGAAGTGCTCATCAACGGCGTGCGCCTGGGGGCTGAGCCCACGCCGCTCCTGCACGGAGACAAGGTAGAGGTCGGAGAGCACGAGTTGACGTTCGTCGACGAACGCCGGTCCGGAAGCACGCAGTTCATACCGAAGCTCGCCACCCCGGACACCCCCCCACCGAAGACCGCCGCCAAGCCGGCCGGAGTCGGGGTCAGCGGGGGCAGGGTGGTGAGCCTCACCGATGGACGCGAGTACGTCATCGCCGGCCAGTCGCTGGTCTTCGGGCGTGAGGCAGGGTGCGACGTGGTCGTCTCCGGCAAGGACGTCTCGCGCCGACATGCGGAGATCGTCCCCACGGCGCGGGGCTACGTCCTCGTCGACTCGAGCACCAACGGTAGCTTCGTGAACGAAGAGCGGATCGAGGGCCAGCGCGTCCTTGCCCGCGCCGACGTGATCCGCCTCGGCGAGGAGCAATTCCGCTTCTACGCCGACGTAGCGACGACGCCCACGATCCCCACGTCCGCCCCCCCTCCTCAGCCATCCGAGCCCCCTGTTACCCGCGAAGCGGTCCCCAAAGCCCCTGGGGCGGGCAGACAGCGTCCTGAGCAGTTGAAGCATACCGTGCACGGGCTCGACGCTGCGGCCGCGGCTCCACCGCGGCAGTCAGGTGGAGGGTTCGGGAGCTTGCTCGCGCGCAGCGGCGCGCTTGCCGGACAGCGCCTGGTGGTGAAGAGCCCCGTCGTCAACATTGGGCGGGCTGACTACAACGACATCGTGATCCCCGACCCGTCCGTGTCGACGAGTCACGCCAAGCTGCAGCGTCGCGAAGGCGTGTGGGTGCTCGTGGATTTGGAGTCCACGAACGGGACGTTCGTGGACGGCGAGCGGGTGCGGGGGGAGGCGGCGCTGGCGCCCGGGGCGCAGCTCCGGCTCGGCGATGTGCAGCTCGTCTTCGAGCCGACCGACGACGCTCAACCGGCTCCCATCGGGGGGGGCACGCAGCTCCTGCGCACTCCCCAGTCGCTCGCGCCGAGCGCGCCCGGGACCCCGCGCGGCGCGCCACCGGCGCGCCCGCAATCGACGGCTCCGCCTCCCCCGCCTCCCGCAGCTCCCGCACCCCACGCAGCGCCCCCGGCGGCCCCTCGGCCGGCCCGCCCCCCCGGCTCGAAGGCCGGGGCCCGGCGGCCAGCGGCTGAGCAGCCGCCGCCGAAGAAGGGGAAGGGCTGCGGGGCGAGCGCGGCGCTCTTCGTGCTCGGCGGTGCCACCGTCGTCGCGCTCCTTTACCGCGTGCTCTCCTAGGGCTGCCCCGTGCACATCACCTGCGCCGGTCGCACCGATGTCGGGATCATCCGCTCGGGGAACGAGGACAATTTCCTCGTCGTCGCGGATCGCGGCATTTTCGTGGTGGCCGACGGGATGGGCGGTCACGCGGCCGGGGAGGTGGCGAGCGAAATGGCCGTGCGCTTCGTGGCGCGTGAGCTCGGCTCGCTCAAGGGCCTCTCCGACGACCAGGTGGCGGATCGGATGCGCGCGGCCATCCGTGCCGCGAACGGCGCGATCTTCCAACGCACCCTCACCGAGCATGACAAGCGCGGCATGGGCACCACGGTGACAGCCCTCGTCCTGTACGACACGCGCTTCCTCGTCGGCCAGGTCGGCGACAGCCGCGCCTACCTGTTTCGCGACGGCAAGCTGATCCAGCTCACCAAAGACCACTCGTACGTGCAGGAACAGGTGGACGCCGGGTACCTCACGCCCGAGCAGGCCCGCTCGCACCCCTACTCAAACGTCATCACTCGCTGCGTGGGCGCGAACAGCGACGTAATGCCCGACATCTACTTGGGCACCGTGCAGGTGAACGACCTGTTCCTCCTCGCCTCCGACGGGCTCACCGGCATGGTCGACGATCTTCATCTCGCCGAGCTCCTCGGCTCGGCCCGGAAGCCCGCCGAGCAAGTGGACGAGCTGATCGGGCAGGCGAACCGGCAAGGCGGGCTCGACAACATCACCGCCATCATCGTGCGGGTCGACTCCGTCGACCGCGCCCCCGGGGGGAGTGCCGCGGAGGGGGGGCAGACCCGGGGCAGGGGCGACGGGGGATCGGTGACGGAACGCGGCAGCGGCTGGAAGGACCGCGGGCCGGCCGCCGGAGGCCGCCGCTAGGCGCGGAGCAGGGGACGCCGCGCTTCGAGCGCGGCCGTCACCTCGTCACGCGGGCGCATCACCAGCTGCACGATCCCGGTTGCCTCGATCGCCCGGGGCCGGGTCACGAACACGCGCAGCCGCCGGGCCGAGCGGTAGAGCTCCGAGGCCACGCGCGGCAACCCGAGGTGCACGCCCGCGTCGGCCCCCCGCAGCTGCATCACTGTGCCGTCCCGCTTCACGAGCGGGATCTCGAGCGCCAGCATGTCGGGCTTCGCCGGGAAGTCCAGGAACAATTCGCCCGGCCCCAATCCCAGCTCCCGTGCCAACTGGTCCTCGACGCGCTCAACCACGTCCGGGGCATCTGCTGGCCAGCTGGGCACGTCGGGCGGCAGCTCCGCCGCGGGGATATCGAGGGCGCGCTTCGCGAGTCGGCGCTCCCGCAGGGCCTGCGCGAGGCCGGTGGCGTCGGCTCGCATGATGTCGTGAATCAGCCCGTCATCGGTAGCGAGCGCCACGGCCTCGGCGGCGAGCTGGCGCGCGGCGATCGCGCGTCGCACCAAGCGCTTGAACATCACGGTCGCGCTGCGCACCGCGTGGTGCCAATACACGTTGCGGTACATCTGGTACTTGGCGAAGAGCAGCGACTCGAGCGCCGCGAGCCCCTTCTCATGGAGCCCCAGCGTCGGTCGCCCGTCCGGCCCCGGGGCGAGCGTCAGCGAGGAGAGGAGCCGATCGACATCGATGACGCCGTAGGGCACGCCGCACATCCACGCATCGCGACACAGATAGTCGAGCTTGTCGACGTCGAGGGAGCCCGCGACCAGCCGGGCCAACGGCTCGGCGGCCTCGCCGCGAATCAGGGCGAGCAGCCGCTCAGCGGGCGTGTCGAGCTCGGTGAGGCGGGCCGCGAGCTCACCGCTCGCGAGGTGACGGGCCGCCAAGACCTCGTGGTGCGGCAGGCCCGCCTCTTCGAGCGCGTGCGAAAAGGGATAGTGGCCGATATCGTGCAGCAGCGCTGCCAGCTTGAGGAGCCGCCGCTCGACGGGGTCGACACGCGCGTCCCCGGCGTCTTCCAGGTGGTCGAGCACCCGGCGGGCCAGCTGGTAGGCACCGAGGGCGTGCTCGAAGCGACTATGGGTCGCGCCGGGATAGACGAGGAACGCGTGCCCCAGCTGGCGCACGTAGCGCAACCGCTGCACGGCGGGCGTGTCCACCACCGCCAGCGCCTCGGGCTCGAGCCGGATGTTGTTCCAGAGGGGATCGCGGACGACCTCGACCCGGGTCACCGGCTCGGGCCGGCGTCCCGCACCGCGGCGTGCACCTGGTCTTGGAACGCCGCGAAATTCTGCCGAAACATCGCGGCGAGACGCGCGGCCTGGGCGTCGTAGGCCGCCGCATCGGCCCAGGTGGCTCTCGGCAGGAGCAGGGCGTCGGGTACGCCCGGCACCGTCAGCGGCACCTCGAGCTGGAACACGGGCTCGGGCGCGGTAGGCGCGCGGTCGAGCGCCCCGGCGAGCGCAGCGCGCACGATGGCCCGCGTGAGGCCGAGCCGGATCCGCTGCCCGACGCCGTAGGGGCCCCCGCTCCAGCCCGTGTTGACGAGCCAGCACTGCGCGCCGTGCTTCGCGATCTTCTCGCCCAGGAGCCCCGCGTACACAGTCGCGGGAAGGGGGAGGAACGGCGCGCCGAAACATGTGGAGAACGTCGCCTTCGGCTCGACCACGCCGCGCTCCGTTCCGGCCACCTTCGCCGTGTAGCCCGAGAGGAAGTGGTACATCGCCTGGGCCGGCGACAGCCGGGCCAGCGGCGGAAACACGCCGTAGGCGTCGCAGGTGAGGAACACCACGTGCGACGGATGCCCGCCCATGCCGCCGGGCACGTGGTTGGGGACGAAATGGATCGGGTAGGAGGCGCGGGTGTTCTCGGTGTGCTCCGCCGAGTCGAGGTCGATCGCGCGCGAGGCCGGGTCTACCACGACGTTCTCGAGCACCGTCCCGAACATCCGCGTCGTCGCGAAGATCTCGGGCTCGCCCTCGCGCGATAGCCGGATCACCTTGGCGTAACACCCGCCTTCGAAGTTGAAAATGCCGTGCTCCGACCACCCGTGCTCGTCGTCTCCGATCAGCACCCGCTCGGGGTCGGCTGAGAGCGTGGTCTTCCCGGTCCCCGAGAGCCCGAAGAACAAGGCCACGTCGCCCGTGCGGCTCAGGTTGGCCGAGCAGTGCATCGGGAACACCCCGCTCTTGGGCAACAGGTAGTTGAGGATCGTGAAGACCGCCTTCTTGAGCTCGCCCGCGTAGCGCGTCCCGCCGATCAAAATGGTCCGCTGCCCGAAATGGATGACGATGAACGTTCCGGAATGGGTGCCGTGGCGCTCGGGGTCCGCCTGCCAGTCGGGCGCGTGCAGCACGGTCCACGCTGGGGTGAAGCGGGCGAGGTCCGCGGCGCTGGGGCGGAGGAACATGTTGTACACGAACAGCGCGTACCACGCGCCCGGCGTGATGAAGCGGAGCGCGAGGCGGTGATTCGGGTCCGCCCCGACGAACAGGTCGCGGACGAAGAGTTCCTGAGTCGCGAGGTGCGCGAGCATCGCCTCCTTGAGCCGCTCGAACGGCTCGGGGTCGAGCGGCTGGTTCACGCGCCCCCAGGCAATCTCCCCGGCCGAGGACGGCTCGCGCACGACGAACTTGTCGTTGGGGCTCCGTCCCGTGTACGGGACGGTCACGACGCACAGCGCGCCGCCCTCGGCGATGACCCCCTCGTCGCGTCGCGCCGCGTGCTCGTAGAGCGCCGGCGCACCCAGGTTCCAGTGCACGCCGCGCTCGGGCGCGAGCCCCAGGCCCTCGAGCGTCGCGGCCCGCCACCCCTCCGCGGGGCGGGCGGCGTGGGCCGTCACGCCGAGGGTCCGGTGCGCGAGCCGCGCCGGTGCTCCTGCGCGTCCACGGCCGCGATCACCGCCATGTTCACGATGTCGTTCACCTCAGATCCCCGTTGCAGCACGTGCACGGGCTGCGCCATCCCGACGAGGATCGGGCCGATTGCCTCCGCCGCGCCCAGTCGGTCGAGGAGCT
>DATLKW010000293.1:0-1860 GCA_035538175.1 Gemmatimonadales bacterium
CGGCGGACCGGAGGAGCTGCAACACGCGCGCAATCGCGCTCGAGTCCATGGGGGAACTCGGCGTGCCGGGGGCGCCCAGGGCGATCGTGGCGACGGCGAGGAACGGTGCGAGCATAGCGACCTCGTGAGCGGAAGAGGGCTACAGATACAGATGAGCGGGCTCGAGGGAAGGTTGCAGGGGCCGGGGGCCGGGGGGGCCGGGCGGCCGGTCGCTCCCCCCGGTCGACGGCGCTTAGGCGGCCGGGATCGAGCGGCCGGTCGGTCCGGGGACCATATTCCGCCCGTTCGAGCGTCGGCGCTCAGGCGAGGGGGTGGCCCATGAAATGGTCTTGGAAGCTCGGCACAATCGCGGGCATCGGTCTGTACATGCACGGCACGTTCCTCCTGCTCATCGCGTGGGTCGGCGTGACGCATTGGCTGGCGGGCGGCGCCGCAGCCGCGGTGGAGGGCGTGGTCTTCATCCTCGCGCTGTTCGCCTGCGTGGTCGCACACGAGTTCGGCCATGCCCTCACGGCGCGGCGCTATGGCATCCGCACGCGCGACATCACGCTGCTTCCGATCGGTGGCGTCTCCCGCCTCGAGCGCATGCCGGACGATCCTCGCCAGGAGGTGTGGGTGGCGCTCGCCGGCCCGGCGGTGAACGTGGTGATCGCGGGTGTGCTGTACGGGTGGCTCGCACTGTCGGAGACGCTGCGCCCGCTCACGACGCTCACGGTCACAACGGGACCGTTTCTCGAGCGCTTGATGGTGGTGAACGTCTCCCTTGTCCTCTTCAACCTGCTCCCTGCTTTCCCGATGGACGGCGGGCGGGTGCTGCGCGCGCTCCTCGCGATGCGGATGGACTACACGCGCGCGACCCAGGTCGCCGCGTACGTGGGCCAGGCGATGGCGTTCGGGTTCGGCTTCCTCGGGCTCTTTACGAATCCATTCCTCCTCTTCATCGCGTTCTTCGTCTGGATCGGCGCCGCGCAGGAAGCGAGCATGGTCCAGATGCGGGCGGCGTTGGGCGGGATTCCCGTCAGTCGCGCCATGCTCACCGATTTCCGCACGCTCGCACCGGACGCGCCGGCGGCGCGGGTGCTGGAGCTGATCCTGTCGGGCTCGCAACCGGACTTTCCCGTGGTGGAGAACGGTCGCGTGGTCGGTGTGCTCTTGCGCAGCGACGTGCTCAAGGCCCTCGCGCAACGGGGCGCGGAGTGGCAAGTGCGGGACGTGATGCGCCGCGAGTTCGAGGTGGTGGAGGCCACCGACATGCTGGAGACGGCGTCCGCACGGCTCCAGGCGTGCGCCTGCCACACCCTGCCCGTCATGAGCCGCGGCGTCCTCGTGGGGCTCGTGACGATGGACAGTCTGGGCGAGTTCTTGATGATCCAGTCGGCCCTGGGCCGCGGTGCCCGTCCGCGGCTGGCCTAGCCGGGCGCGCGGTCCCTGATCGGAGAGCGGGTCTCGCCCCGACGGAGCCAGGCTCGCCCCGGCGGTCCCTCGTCTAGGTGGCGCCCGGGCCGCTCGGCGCCTGCGCGGCGGGCCGCCGTTCCAGCCAGGCGGCGAGCGCGGCGAAGAGCGCATATGCGAACAGGGCAGTCCACGCCGCGGCCGCGGGGGAGGAGGGCGGGACGAAGAAGCCCGCCGCCTGAACTGTCACCATCCCGAGGCCAAACCTGAGCATCGGCACGCGTCGTCCGGGGGCCGACCGCAGGTAGAGCCAGATCCCACCGAACAACAAGACGGCTTCGAGCGCGAACGCGAGAGCGGAGAAGTTCCACAGGCCGAAGCCGACCTTGAGCGCGTCGTCCAAGAGGGGCAGGTCAGGGCGATGGACCACGAGGTCCAGCACCCAATGCGAGAAGACCGCCAGCGCGA
>DATLKW010000294.1:0-12476 GCA_035538175.1 Gemmatimonadales bacterium
TGGGATGTCTCGCCCAGCGGGGAGCGAGCGATGCCGAGCGCGCGCTCGCGTTGCGCATGGGGGTGGCGGCCGATTTGAATGCCGGCTGGGTGGACAGCGCGCGCCAACGGCTCGCCGTGGCCCGCGGGGCGTGGGCTGAGCGTGAACGGGACGAGTGGGTACTCACGGCGCGCGCCAGCGGGCTTCCGGCGCTCGGTGACTGGCAGGCCGCGGCGGCACGGCTGAGCGCCCGGGCGACGAGCCCCGATACGGACGCGACGCGCCATTGGTTGCTCGCACGCATGGCGATCGACCGCGCTCGGCACGCGGCGGCCCTCGCCCGTCTCGCCGAGCATGGGGCGCCGTACCCCGCGAGCCTCGCGGCCGATCTCCGGGCCCGCGACGCCCTGATGCGGGGGGACTCCGCCCAAGCGCTCCGCCTGTGGGACGCGGCCACCCGCCGCTACGCGGTCTTGAGCGTTCCGCTCGAGCTCGTCGCGTCGCTGTGGCCGCTGCGCCTCGACCGGCTTCGGGTGGCCGTGGCGCGACACGATAGCACCGCGGCGGCACTCGCGTGCCGCTCGTTCGACGGATTGAATGGCTACGTCGACCAGGTTGCCCAACCCGACGTCGACCGGCTGTGTGGCCGGCCTTCCCTCCCAGGGACCCCCCCATGACGAACCGATCCCGGTGGTCACTCGTTGCAGTCGCCTTCTTCCTCGGGGCCTGCAAGCACCTGTTCGGCGGTCACGGTCGCAGCGGCGGCAACGCGAGCAACGTCCCGGTGTCCGTCAGCGTGAGTCCCCCCACCGCGTGCCTGGCAGTCGGCCAGACAATCCAGCTCGTGGCCACCCCGCTCGACGCCGCGGGGAACCCCCTGCAAGGGCTCGTTGTGACTTGGACGAGCAGCAACGTCGCGGTGGCCGCGGTGGACGCCAATGGGGCGGTGCGAGGTGTGGGCCCGGGCTCCGCCACGATCACGGCGCTGAGCGAGGGCGTCACCGGCACCGCGGCGATTGCCTTGCAGACGAATACCGCGACCGCGAAGCTCTCGAGCCTCTGGGCCCTTGCCTCGAACCTCGTGTTTGCGGTGGGGGACGGTGGGACGATCCTGCTCTACGACGGCACGTCCTGGGGTCCGCTGTGCAGCGGCACGACGAACGCGCTGAATGCGATGGGACCCGGTCGATACGTGGTGGGGGCCGGTGGGACCATCCTCGCGTGGACCCCGGCGCAGCACGCGTGGATTGCCGAGTCGAGTGGTACCGCGGTTGCCCTGTATGGGCTTGCCCGGACGCCGCCCGGCGGGACGATCGTGACGGTGGGCGCGGGTGGCACGATCCTGCACCTCACGGGCACGAGCTGGAGTCCACAGGCGAGTGGGACGACGAACCCGCTGTACAGCGTCGGCAAGGTACCCCTCATGGCCGCCAACTATGCGGTCGGGGCCCAGGGGACGATCCTCTATTATGACGGCCTGACGTGGCAGACCGTTGTGAGCCCGACGACGCAGGATCTCTTCTTCGTGGTGGTGGCCGCCCTGACCAACGTGTACGCGGTCGGCGCGGCGGGGACGGGTCTCCACTGGGACGGCGCAACGTGGAGCGCACTGGCGATGGGGACCACCGCTGCGCTGCGCGCGATCGACATCGCCTACGACTCGACCTTCACCAAGATCACGGGCTTCTTTGCCGTCGGCGACGCGGGCACGATCGTACACTCGTCTGACGGCGCCACGTGGACCGTGCAGACGAGCGGAACGTCAACCGACCTGGCGGCGGTGGGCGCGGTGTCGGCGACGGATGTCTTCGCGGCGGGCGCCGGGGGCACGATCGTGCACTACGACGGCAAGACGTGGACGAAACAGCGCTAGGTCCGCTGCGCCGGGTGCCACCGCGCCCGCATCGGTGAGGAACGCATGGGCACCATGATCCCGCTCGGGGATGCTTCGCGCCGCCCCCTGCATCGTCCCGTCGTCACCGCCCTGATCATCGTTATTAACGGGCTCGTGTTTGCCCTGGAGTTGCGAGGCGGTGAGACGTTCGTCACCCAGTGGTCAGCGCTGCCCGCCGATATCGTCGCCGGCCGTCACTGGGTGACGCTCGTGACGGCGATGTTCTTGCACGCGAGTTGGTCGCACATCATCGGGAACATGCTGTTCCTCTGGGTGTTTGGCCCCGAGATCGAGGACGCGATGGGCCCGGGGCGATACGTCGGGTTCTACCTCGTGGGTGGGGTGGTGGCCATGCTGGCCCAGGTCTGGGCGGCCCCCAGCTCCACCGTGCCGACACTGGGCGCGAGCGGGGCGATTGCGGCGGTGATGGGGGCGTTTCTGGTCACGTACCCACGCGACAAAATCCGCACTGTCCTCATCATCTTGCTGTTCGTGCGCGTCACCTTCGTCCCGGCCGCGCTCCTGATCGGCCTATGGTTCTTCATGCAGCTGCTCAGCGTTGGTGCCGTCGCCGCGGTGCCAACAGGCGGCGTCGCCTACGTGGCGCACATTGGAGGGATGGTGTTCGGGGCCGTCACGGCCCGTCTGTTCGAGGATCCGCGGCGACTCGCGGCGGCGCGAGGGTGACGCGCGAGCGATGCGGTCGACGGCCGATGGACGTCTATGGGCCTGAGGGAGGGTGCGTGGTCCCCTGGGACGCGCGGGGGTGCCTCGTGGCATCGCACGGAGGCGGGTAGCCCCGCTCCCGTGCGATGCGAGGAGGAGAATTGATCCAGCGTTAGACGAGCACGTTCCGGTCACCCGCGGCGCCACGCGGCCACGATCTCGAGCAGTCCCTCCGCCGGCTCGGCGCCGCGTTCCCACTCCACGGGAGAACCGGCCTCGAGCAGCAGCTTCCCGACCGTGGCGAAGTCCTTCTCCTTGAGGTGTTGGTTTCTCGATCCCTCGGCCGCCCAGATCAAGGGTTGCCCTTTGAATTCCCGATCGCGGGCGGTGACCGACGCGCCGTGCGCGAGCAGCACGCGGACCGCGTCGGGCGAGCCGGCCATGGCCGCCGAATGCAGCACGGTCTTCCCGATGCTCGCGTCGGGCCGATTCGGGTCGAAGCCACAGGCGAGCATCGTTTCCAGCGCTTCGACGTCCCCGCGCTCGGCGGCCTGGTGAAATGCCGTGTAATGCTCGTCGGTGAGCGCGTCACGCAACTCGGGATGCGCGGCGAGCAGCGCCGCTGCCGCCCCGCGCTCGCCGCGGCGGCACGTGGCGACGAGGCGGTCGACCTCTGCCATGTCGGGGGACGCGCCTTGCGCGAGGAGCCAGTCCGCCAGGGCTTGGTTCCCGTTCATCGCGGCCAGCGCGTACGGGGTGCGCCCGTCCGTGCGCTTGCGGGAAATGTCGGCACCGTGCGCGAGCATCGCCTTGGCCAGCGTCACGTCCCATGCCCGCGCAACCACGTGCAGCGGCGTTTCCCCATTCCCCGAGAACACCGCGTTCGGATCGGCGCCGTGCTCGAGCAGCCAGAGCGCCCCGGCGGGCGTGTTGCTCCAGTTAAGGATTGCATAGAGCGGCGTCGATCCGTCGGTGACCCACGCCTGATCGACGCTGGCGCCGTGCGCGAGCAGCGCTTCCAGCACGGGGATGTCCCCGGCACTCGCGGCTAGCGGGAGGGTGACGCCGTCGTTGGGGTCCGCACCGGCCTCGAGGAGCGTGGTCACGAGCGGCATGGCCCGCACGACGCGCGACGCTCCCCACAGCACGGGGCGGTGCACCTCGTGATGCAGCCAGGGGAATCGCGTATTCGGATCGGCCCCAAGGGCGATGAGTCGGCGCGCGCACGCGGCGAGCCCTTCGGCGCGGGCCGGCGCATCGTGCGCCATCGCCGTGTAGCAGACGTAGTGGAGCGGCTCCCAGCCGCGCGGCCCTCCCGATGTGGTGACCCGGGAAGGATCCCGGTCGAGCCGCGCTTCAACGCTCGCGTTGTCGCCGAGGACGAGCGCGGTGTAGAGATTCGCGTCTGCGACTCGCGGGTGCAGGGCGAGGATGCGTTCGGCGCGATCGCTACGTCCGTCCGTGGCGGCGGCGAGGAACTCGTCGACGGCCGCGTCGAACTCCAGCGTCAATTCTTCAACGCGTTCCCGCAGCGCGTTCCACGAATCGAAGCCGTATTCGCGGGCGATCACCGACTGAGCGTCGTGCAGGGCGAGCGGCGCACGGTCGAGCGCCTCGCCCGAGACGGAGGCGAACGCCGGGAGCGCGCGGAATCGCGTCCGGGCACCGGAGTCGTGGCGCCTGGCTGCCTGCAACAGGTCCTTGGCTTGGTGTTTGAGCTGGTCGAGGCTGGGGCGCGGGGGCAACTGCCTGGCTGTCATATGACCTCCATGCTGGGTGCCAGCGGTCCGCAAGCCGGCCAGCACGGAGACAGCCGTGCAGTGGTCTTCGTCGGTGGGGTGGACTCAGTCCTTCGCGCGGACCCGCAGGCGCCCCGGGCGCCACGCCAAGGATGGAGGATCGGTGGCCCTGCCGTCAAGCGGCCTGGGCGCGGAGAGCTGCCGGTCTGGAGCTTCGTGAACTCGACCAGGTGGAAGTGAGGGGCTCGGAGGAGCGCCAGGTCGCGAGCGCTCGAGGGCCGAGAACCGGCGGACCGAGCCATCGGGTGTCGCGTATTGCCGCTCCCTGATGCGCTGCGTACGTTGAGGGCCCCCTTAACCACCGAGGCTCGCGCCGTGCACCGCTCCCCGCTCTACTTCACGGTTGTACTGACCGCTGCCGCCGTACCCGCTCACGCTCAGGGGGGCATGAAGCTGCCCGATGTCGCGGGGGTATGGGTCACGAAGTCGATGGTTGGGCCGAAGGACAGCGTGGTGAACCGTAGCCAGGTGGTCGCCACGGCAGACGGGCAAGGCTGGACGATGAAGTTCGCCGGCCGCGCGGCGATTCCCTTGCGAGTCGTCGCCGCGGGTGGCGACAGCGTGGTGGTCGAGGCCGGGCCGTTCCCGAGCGTGCTGCGCCCGGGCCAGACAGTCTCGTCGCTCCGCATCGTCAGCCACTATAAGGGAGGCGCGAGCACGGGGACGTTCGAGGCGCACTACGGCAATGGCGAGGTGCTTCGCGGGAAGACGACGGGTATGCGATCGAAGTGACGCATCGGGGGGCCGAGGCGTGCTGCGCGTCTACTGACGTCGAGGGGTGCCCCCGTCATGCCCGAGTCGCGAGCGCGCCAGGACGCTAATCTGCCCGACCGGGTTTGGCCTGGCGTCCCGGCGCGTGTGAGCCGCATGCGGACCGCTGCTTCGCTGCTCCTCGTTCTCGCCGCCACCGCTGGGTCGGTCGTGGCGCAAGGACGGCCCTGCGATCCGCCGACGCCGCTCGGCCCGAGCCGCGATCTCTATTGCATCGAGCTCGTGGCGGCGCCGGGAATGGGAGGCGCGAGCGGCCACGTTGAGCTCGCCTGGTCTCCGAGCCTCTTCACTGTCACGGTCACGGCGGACGGCCGATCGCGCTTCGTTCCCATCGCCTATTTGGCGGGCCTGCCACCCGCCACCGCGCTTGCGGGTGTTGGCTCCGCGCAGTACGTCGCCTGGGCGGCGTCCCCCCAGATGGATGCTGTTGCGCGGCTCGGCCCCGTGGGGAACGGTCGTACCACGCTTCCCCCGATCGATTTGGAGAAGTTCGTCATCCTGATCACCGCCGAGCGCGGCGCGTGGGGGCGCGAGCCGCGGGGCCGGGTCGTGCTCCGGGGCCAATCGCCCAGCACGCGCCTCTTCCCGCCCGATTTGCTCGAGTTCTCCCTCGGCGCGGCCGAGCCGGGTGCCCCGACCCACCACCATGGGTCCGGGGCGTCAGACACGCTCGGCTGGACGATGGTCCCCATGCCGCCGGCGCTGCAGATGCTCCCCGCCGAGATGGCGCTCCGGCCACGGGTCGCGCCGTTGCTCCCGGCTGATACGCTCTCGACCCCGCGCCCTGTCGCCCGGCCACGCGAGACGATCCGGCTTGCGGATGGCGACACGCTGCCGCTCGAGGCAGGCCTCGTGCGGCGACGTCTCGGGGGGCGGAGCTACACGATGTACGCCTTCAACGGACAGACGCCGGGGCCGCTCCTCGAGGTGACGCGTGGCTCCGGGGTCGTCGTAAGGTTCACGAACCATTTGCCCGAGTCGACCACGGTCCACTGGCACGGGATCCGGCTCGAAAACCGCTTCGACGGCGTGGTGACGCCCGCCGACCCCGCCGTGCCGCCAGGCGGGACGTTCGTCTACCACGTTCGCTTTCCAGACGCCGGCATCTACTGGTATCACCCGCACGTGCGCGAGGATGTCCAGCAGGCCCTCGGTCTCGACGGAAACATCTTGGTGCGCCCGGCGACCGGATCGGGCTACGGTCCCGTGGATGGGGAGGAGGTCCTGCTGTTGAGCGACCTCTTGGTGGGGGAATCGGGCCTCGTGCCGTTCGGTCGCGAGTCGCCGACCCACGCGTTGATGGGGCGGTTCGGCAACGTGTTTCTGGTGAACGGCGAGCCCGGCTATCAGCTCGCCGTGCGGCGGGGCGACGTCGTGCGGTTCGTGCTGACCAACGCGTCGAGCACGCGCACCTTGAACCTCTCCTTTCCGGGGACCCGCATGAAGGTGGTCGCGTCCGACGCCGGAGCGTTCGAGCGGGAGCGCTGGGCGGAAAGCGTCGTGCTGGCGCCGGCCGAGCGCTACGTGGTGCACGTGCGGTTCGAGCGGGCGGGGCGCGTGGCGTTCGTCAACCGCGTGCAGGGTCTCGACCACCTGTTCGGCCGTTTTTTCCCCGAGGTGGACACGTTGGGACTGATCGACGTCACCCCGGGCCGGCCGCGCGGGTCGGACGATCGGGGGCGGGGGTTTCGCGCGCTCGGGCGCGACACGGCGGTGGCGCGAGCGCTCGCGCCCTACCGGCGGTTTCTCGATCGCCCGCCCGACAAGGCGCTCGTCCTCACGCTCCGTACGAGCGGGCTGCCTTTCGTGACGGAGCGCCTGATGCAGCTCGACTCGATCTATTTCGCGCCGGTCGAGTGGAGCGGCACGATGCCGATGATGAACTGGGCGTCTAGCGCTCGCGAGGTGCGCTGGGTGTTGCGCGATCCCGCGACGGGGCGCGAGAACATGGACATCGACTGGCGGTTTCGGCGGGGCGAGCCGGTGAAGCTGCGCCTCGTGAACGAGCGGCGCAGCTTCCACGGAATGCAGCACCCGATCCACCTCCACGGCCAACGGTTTCTCGTGTTGGCCGTCAACGGCGTGCCGATGGACGACCTGGCGTGGAAGGACACGGTGCTGGTGCCCGCGGGCGCCGTGGTGGATATTCTCGTCGACCCGGCCAACCCCGGGCGCTGGATGCTGCACTGTCACATCGCCGAGCATCTCGGGTCCGGCATGATGCTGCAGTTCACCGTCGAATAACGAGGAGCCTCCTATGCGCGCTGTCGCGGTCACGTTCGCTCTCCTGATGCTCGCTCGCCCGGTACCGGCGCGCGCGGCGCAGCGACCCGACTCGCTCGCGGCCCGCGTGCGCGAGTTCGTCCTCGTCGATACGGCGGCCGTGGCGCTCACGCACGTGCTCGTCATCGACGGCACGGGCGCCGCGCCGCGCCCTGACCAGACCGTGGTGATCCGAGATGGCAAGATCGCCGAGGTTGGGCCTGCGGCCACGGTGCGGGTCCCGCCGGGCGTGCGGACGCTGGAGCTCTCCGGCTCGACGGTGATCCCGGGGTTGGTGGGGATGCACGACCACCTGTTCTATACGGCCGCGGGTGGCCGGTCCGCGCAGATGTCCTACACGGGGCCGCGGCTCTACTTGGGGGCTGGGGTGACGACGATCCGCACGACGGGCAGCCGGTCGCCCTACGCCGAGATCAACTTGAAGGACCAGATCGATCGCGGGCTCGAGCCGGGTCCCCGCATCCACATCACGGCGCCCTACATCACCGGGCCCCAGGGCGGTGGGGGGATGGCGATCCTCAACTCTCCGGAAGCGGCGCGCCGCTTCGTCGCCTACTGGGCGGCGGAGGGCGCGACGTGGATCAAGGCGTACACTGACATCCGGCGCGCCGAGCTCGGCGCTGCGATCGCCGAAGCGCACAAGCGGGGCATCAAGGTGACGGGTCATCTCTGCTCGGTGACGTTGAAAGAGGCGGTGGCGCTCGGGATCGACAACTTGGAGCATGGGATGTTCGCCGCGTCCGACTTCGCCGCGACGAAGACGCCCGACGTCTGCCCCCCGAACACCCTCGCGGGACCGAACGAGGCCGACCCCGTCGGCGAGGTGGGGCAGACCACGATCCGCACGCTTGTGGCGCACCACGTGTCGATGACCTCCACACTGGCAGTGGTGGAGCCGTTCATCGCGAACCGCCCGACGAAGGACGCGCGCGTGCTCGAGGCGATGGCGCCCGAGGTGCGCCAGAGCTATCTGAAGATCCGTGAGCAGTTCGACACGAGCGGGCACGCGCCGGTCACGGTCAAGGGACTCCAGTCCGCGATGGCGTTCGAGCGGGCCTTCGTTGCGGCGGGCGGGCTGCTCGCCGCGGGCGTCGATCCGACGGGGATCGGCGGCGCGCTGGCGGGCTTCGGGGACCAGCGCAACTACGAGCTGCTCATCGAGGCGGGCTTCACGCCCGCTCAGGTCGTGCAGATCATGACCCTCAACGGCGCCCGCATCCTCGGCGTCGACCGCCGGCTCGGGTCGGTCGAGACCGGGAAGCTCGCCGATCTCGTTGTGCTTCAGGGCGATCTCCCCACCATGCCGGCGGCGATTCGGGAGGTGCGCATCGTCTTCAAGGACGGGGTGGGGTACGACTCCGCCAAGCTGATCGCCTCCGTGAAGGAACGCGTGGGGATCAACTGATCGCGCGCGGAACGCAGCCCCGGGACCGGGCAGGCCGCAGGGGCGCGCCGCGCCGTGCCGCCCGCTCGCGAGCGGTGCGGGGAGTCGGGATCCTGCCGGTCGCGGCCCTGCTCGCGCTCGCGGGGCGCGCCGCGTGGAGCCAGAGCCGGGACGGCGCGCGCGCCTTTCTCCTCGCGCGCGCGGACTCACTCGAGCTCAAGACCCCCTACGTGCCCCCGCCCGGCGATCCGTTCGACCACCACGCGGCCGGGTTTGCCCAAGTGATGTGTTCCGCCGTCTTTCTCACCGGCCTCGATCCCGCCTTCGCTGCGGCGAATGTGGGCTACTTCACGGCGCCCTACGAGGTGCGGGCGAAGCTCGGGCGCCCGGTCGTCGATCGGACGCGCCGGACGGTCACCGTCCGATCGCCCTCGGGCGCGCGCCGCACGGCGCAAGTGGTGGGCGACCAGGGGTGCGTCACGCGGGCGCTCGGGAGCGACACGCTCTACTTCCGTCCCGTGCACCTTAAGAGCCGCCTTCCCGACGAGCGGACTACGCCGTGGCCGATGGGCGACGTCTTGCCCACCGATCCCTTGCCCCCGGGCCTCGACACGGCCCGGGTGCGGGCGGCCGTCGACCGGGCCTTCGAGCCCGCCGAGGCGATGACGGCCGCCTTTCTCGTCACGTGGAAGGGGCGGATCATCGGGGAGCGCTACGGGCCGGGGGTGACGGCCCACACGCCGCTCGAGAGCTGGTCCATGGGGAAGAGTCTCATCGCCACGTTGATGGGCCTGCTCGTCCAGCAGGGTGTGTACTCGCTCGAGCAGCCGGCGCCGATCCCCGACTGGGCCGGTGCGGACGACCCGCGCGCCAAGATCCGCATCGCCGACCTCTTGAACATGTCGAGCGGGCTCAGGTTCCGGGCGCCGCAGGATCCCAACTACGATCCCGCGGGTCCGTACCCAGACCACCTCTACGTCTATACGGGCGGCGTGAACGCGTTTCACTACGCGGCGACGCGCCCGCTCGAGTGGCCTCCCGGCACCGTCGGGCGGTATCACAACTCCGATCCGCTGCTCGTCAGCTATCTCGTGCGCCTCGCGGTGGAGCGTCGCGGGGAAGAGTACCTCTCGTTCCCGCGCCGGGCCTTGTTCGACAAGCTCGGGATTCGCCACCTGGTGCTTGAGACGGACCCGTACGGCAACTTTCTCACGCAGGGCTACGAGCTCGGGTCGGCGCGCGACTGGGCCCGCCTCGGGAACCTCTATCTCCAAGACGGGGTGTGGAACGGCGAGCGGCTCCTTCCGGAGGGGTTCGTGCGCTTCGTGAGCAGCGTCGCCCCCGCATGGGCCGCGGACAGGCGGCCGGTCTACGGCGGGTTCTTCTGGCTCAATCAAACCAAAGGCTTCCCGGTGCCGCGCACCGCCTATTCCATGCAAGGCGCGGGTGGGCAAGTGACGATCATCATTCCCTCGTACGATCTCGTCGTGGTGCGGCTCGGCCATTACCGGGGGTCGGAGGCGGGGTTGGCGAGTCTGGGGCGCGCCCTCGCGCTCCTCGTCCAGGCGGTGCCGGAGCGGCGCTGACGCAATCCGGACACGGGGGTCTGCTACCGTGAAGCCGGCGGGCGCATCCGGACGTAGTGGCGAGTGCTGTGCCAGCCCAGTGCACCGATGGCCGTGCCCGGGAGTGTCGAACGAGATGCCCCTGTGGCCACTGGCGTCCTCGCGGGGTTCCCATCCCGCCATTCTTCAGGAGCAGGTCATGCGGACGATTGTCTTGAGTCTCGTCGGCGCAGCGCTCGTGCAGTGGGCGCTCGCGGCCCAGACGGCCGATGACATCATCGCCAAGTATGTGCAGACCGTGGGCGGCATGGAGAAGATCCGGGCCGTGCAAACGCTGCGGCGCACGGGGAAGTACACGGGCGGCGGCGGCTTCGAGGCCCAAGTCCTTCAGGAGAGCAAGCGCCCCAATAAGGTCCGGCAAGAGTTCTCGCTTCAGGGATTGACGGGCATCAACGCCTACGACGGCAAGACGGGGTGGAAGATCGAGCCCTGGCAGGGGAAGAAGGATCCCGAGCCGCTCGGTGAGGACGAGCTGAAGGACATTGTCGAGGCGGCGGATTTCGACGACCAGCTCGTCAACTATCGCGACAAGGGAAGCAAGGTCGATTACGAGGGTCTCGACCAGGTCGAGGGATCCGACGCCTACAAACTCAAGCTGACGCTGGCGAACGGCGACGTTCGCCTCTACTACCTCGACACCGACGCGGACGTCCCGATCAAGGTCGAGATGAAGCGGATGATCCGCGGGGCGGAGCAGGAGTTCGAGACCTCGCTCGGCGACTACAAGCCAGTCGCGGGCTGGTATCTCCCCTACTCGATGGAGACCGGTCGCAAGGGCGAGGACAAGGCGAAGATCACCTACGACAAGATCGAGGCCAACGTGCCGATCGACGACGGTCGCTTCGAGAAGCCCGGGAGCAAGACGCCATGACACCGCGCACAGGGAATCGGGGGGCGGGCACCGCGCTGGGGGTCGTGCTCATGGTCCTCGCGTCAGGCGGTGCCTCGGGGGCTGCCCAACAGCCGGCGCCGGCGAAAGTGGATTCGGAGACCATCTCGGGGCTCGGGGCGCGCAACATCGGCTCCGCCGCGATGAGCGGGCGCGTCGCAGCCGTGGCTGGTGTGCACGAGGGAAATCGCCTGACCGTCTACGTCGGGGCCGCGAGCGGTGGGGTGTGGAAGTCGGTGAACGGCGGCACGTCGTTCAAGCCCGTGTTCGACAAGCAGCCCGTGCAGTCGATCGGCGCCATCACGATCGATCCCGCGAACCCCCGCGTCGTGTGGGTCGGCACGGGGGAGGCCTGGACGCGGAACAGCGCCTCGATCGGCGACGGCGTCTACAAGTCGGTGGATGCGGGTGAGACCTGGACGAACGTAGGGCTCAAGGAGTCCGAGCGCATCGCCAGGATCGTCGTGGACCCCACGGAGACGAACACGGTCTACGTGTGCGTGCCGGGAAAGCTGTGGAGCGATTCCGACGAGCGCGGCGTCTACAAGACGACCGACGGCGGCAAGACGTGGACCAAGGTGTTGAAGGGTACGAACGCGTCCACGGGGTGCTCGATGCTCGCGATCGACCCGCAGAGTCCGAAGACGCTGTTCGCCGGGATGTGGGATTTCCGTCGTACGGGGTGGACGTTCCGGTCGGGGGGCGACGGGCCTGACGCGCCCTCGGGCTCCGGGCTCTTCAAGAGCGTGGACGGGGGCACGTCGTGGACCGAGCTCGAGGCCGCGGGTGCCAAGGGGTTGCCGGCCAAGCCGTGGGGTCGTGTGGCCGTGGCGGTCGCGCCCTCAAAGGCCAACGTCGTGTACGCGTTCATAGAGGCCCCCGTCCCGCGCAATGGCCTGTACCGCTCGGAGGACGGGGGCCGCACCTGGGAGGCGCGCGACCGGAGCCAGAACATGATTTGGCGCCCGTTCTACTTCGCGAACCTGATCGTCGATCCGAAGAACGAGAACCGGCTCTACAAGCCCGATCTGTCGCTCATCGCGAGCACCGACGGGGGGGCGAGCTTCTCGAACATCAGCGGCGGGGCGCACGGCGACTTTCACGACGTGTGGATCGATCCCGCGAACACCGACCATCTCATCACCGGGGACGACGGCGGGTTGTGGTTCTCCTACGACGCCGGGAG
>DATLKW010000295.1:0-24207 GCA_035538175.1 Gemmatimonadales bacterium
GAGGCGACCACGATATGCATCGGCGACATAGTATAACCACCTCGACGACTCGTGGTGCCGCGGCCTCTGTGTCCTCCCGCTCCTCCTGCGAGCGGCGCCCGCCTTGAGCGCCCCGCTCCCCCGATACGGCGCCCGAGCCAGGGTGCGCACTGGCAGTAGCCGGGACCCGTGCGCACCTTGTCGCGTTCCGACGCCACCACCTGCACAGGAGCGTGCCATGGCCATCCAGTCTTCGATCATCGTCTCGACCACGTTCGGCGTGGAGGGGCGGCGCATCCGTGAATACAAGGGTGTGGTCCGCGGCATCACCGTGCGGGCGCCCACGATCGCCCAAGGTCTCCTCGGCGGCTTGAAGAGCATCATCGGCGGGCAGATCGGTGCCTATACCGAGATGTGCGAGCAAGCCCGAGGAACCGCGTACAACCTGATGATCGAGCACGCCCGAGAGCTCGGGGCGAATGCGGTGGTCGGGATGAGTTACGATGCCTCCGAGGTGGCGAGCAAGGCGTCCGCCACGGAGGTGCTCTGTTACGGGACGGCGGTGGTGCTCGACTGACGCGGGGCGCGCCCCGCCCGCGGAGCGACGTCTTCGCACGGCTCAGGAACCACGTAGCTACTTTTGACCGATGCCAGAGCGCCCGCTCGCGATCCTCCAGCTGACGCACCAGGGGGGCGGCTCCGGATCGACGGTGGCCATCGCGAACCTGAGCCGGCAGCTCGCGCGGCGGGGACATCGCGTCCTCATCGGCTGCCCACCCGGCACGATGCTCGCGCGGCTCGCCCAGGACGCGGGTCTCGAGTGCGTGGCGCTCGACTTCCGACGGCTCGGTCCCCTCGCGGACGCGCTTCGCGCCGTGATCGATCGCGAGCGCGTGGAGGTCGTCAACAGCAACGCGACGCGCGACCGCCGCGCGCTCGCCTGGCTGCGGTGGCGGGGCCGGCTCCCCGAGGCGTTCGTCGTTACTCGCCACACCATGCCCCTCACCCTTCCCGCGGAGCTCGTCGCGGTCGCGCTCACGGCGGACCGCACCATTGCGGTGAGCCAAGCGGTCGCGAGGGCGCTGCGTCGCCGGCTGCACCCGGCGCGGCGGCTCCGCGTGGTCACGAACGGCATCGATTGCGCTCGGGTCGACGCGCCTCCCGCTGCGAGCGACCTCGCCGCCGCGCGGACCGCCCTCGGCGACGTGGGGGGCCGCCCGGTCGTGCTGGTGCTCGCCCGCCGCAAGGATCAGCAGGTCCTCCTCGCGGCCTTGAGCGCGCTCGACCCTCCCGTCGTCGTCGCGTGCGTCGGGCTCGAGCCCGACGACGAGTTGCGCGCGCTCACCGAGCGCGTGCCCGAGCGCCACCGCGTGGTCTACGTGCCCTTCACGGATCGGCCGCTCGCCTTCTGCCACCTCGCCGCGGTCTCCGCCCTCCCCTCACGCATTGAGGGGCTCTCGCTCGCGCTGCTCGAAACGATGGCGTTCGGGCTACCTGCCGTGGCGTCCAACGCGGGCGGCAATCCGGACGTCATCCGCTCGGGCGAGACCGGCCTGCTCGTGCCCCCCCTCGACCGTGGCGCCTGGGCGCGCGCGCTCGCTCGCGTCCTGGGGGATCGCCCGTTCGCGCAGGCGATCGGGCGGGCCGGTCGCGAGCTCGTGCGTCGGGAGTTCACGCTCGAGCGCGCGGCGGAACGGGCCGAAGCGGTGTACCGCGAGGGGCTGACCGCGCGGCGCGTCCGCCTCCCCGAGCCGGTCCGCGCCCCGCGAGCGTGAGCCCGACGCTGCTGCTCGCCCTCAATTTCCCGCCGTTCGGCGGCGGCATTGCGCGCATGATGGGCGAGGTCGCGCGGCGCTATCCGCCCCGCGGCCTCCTCGTCTCCACCGGCACCTGGCCCGGAAGCGACGCCACGGATCCCCGGTTTCCCCAGCCCATCGACCGCGTCGCGGTTGGGGCGAAGCGCCTGCGGACCCTGAACGGCCTCGTGCGCTGGACGCGGCGCGCCGCGACGCTCGTGCGCCGCACCCGTCCCGGGTTCGCGTGGTGCGACGAGGTCAAGCCGGCGGGTTACGCGGCGGCGTGGCTGAACGCCCGCCACGGCCTGCCGTTCGGCGTCATCGCGCACGGGGCGGACCTCCTCCTGCTCGACGCCAAGATCCGTCGATCCGCCTTCAAGCGCTGGACTGCCGGCCGGATCCTCGCCCGCGCGGCCGTCGTCGTCGCCAACAGCCGCTGGACGGCGGAGCTCACGCGCTCGGTCCTCTCCTCGCTCGGGTGTCACGCCCTTGCCGCCGACCTGCGGGTCGTTCACCTCGGGACGAACCCGCTCGAGTTCCGGCCCGGGATCGATCCGGGACCGGCGCGCCGCACCTACGGCCTCGACGGCGGCCCGTGGCTCCTGACCGTCGCCCGCCTCGACTATCACAAGGGGATCGACACCGTGATCCGCGCGCTCCCGGCGATCCGCGCCCGCGTCCCGGGCGCGCGCTACGTCGTCGCCGGTGTGGGGAGCCGCCGCGAGGCGCTCGACCGCCTCGTCACCGAGCTCGGGCTGGGCGACGCGGTGCGGTTGCTCGGGCACGTCCCGGACGGCGCCCTGCCCGCCCTCTACAATGCGGCCGACCTCTTCCTCCTCGTGTCGCGACGCTACGACCTCCTGGTGGAAGGATTCGGGATCTCGTGCGTCGAGGCGTCCGCGTGCGGGCTGGCGGTGATCGGGAGCCGCTCAGGCGGCATCCCTGAAGCCGTGCGCGACGGGGAGACCGGACTCCTCGTCGAGCCGGATGACCCCGCAGCCTTGTCGGACACGGCCGTCCGGCTGCTCGAGGACGCAGCCCTGCGGCGTCGGCTCGGCACCGCGGGCCGCGTCGCCGTCGAGCAGTACTACAACTGGGATCGCGTCACGGCCGATCTCCTGCGCATTGACCACGACGTCCGCGCCCGCACGCCCTCATTGCTCTTGCCCGTCGATGCCCGTTAGGATTCGGCACCCTGCTCGTGGAGCGCCGTGCCGGCGATGACGATCTTGCTCTTGGCGCAGGACCTCCCCCCGATGGGCGGCGGCATCGCCCGATTGCACGGGGAGCTGGCGAAGCGGTTCCCCAGCGGTGAGCTCGTCGTCTCCACCCCCACCGATACCGATGCCCCCGAGGTGGACGCGGAATTGCCGGCGCTCGTGGACCGACTCCCGATGGGCGTGCGGCGCACGAAGACGCTCCCCGGCGTCCTGTTCTGGGCGCGCCGGGCCGCGGGGCTCGCCCGCACCCACCACGTCCGCTTCGTGCACTGCGGCAACGTTAAGCCCGCCGGGTATCCCGCCCGCTGGGTGTGCGAGCGGTTGCGCGTCCCCTACGGCGTCTTTTTCCACGGGGCGGACCTGCTGAGCGAGCAACACAAAATCCGCCACTCGCGCCTCAAGCGGCGCACCGCGCGCGCCATCTTCGGCGGTGCCGCGGTCCTGATGGCCAACAGCACGTGGACGCGCGACCTCGCGCTGTCCCTGCTCGGCGACCTCGGCCTCGACGGACACGGCCAACGGCTCCGGATCGTGCACCTCGGCACGGATCCGACCCACTTTCGCCCGGGCATCGACCCCCGCGTCGTGCGGGAGCGCTTCGCCCTCCCCGACTCGGGGGCGCGCTGGCTCGTGACGGTCGCCCGCCTGCAGGAGCACAAGGGGATCGATACGGTGATCGCGGCACTGCCCGCGATCCTCGCGCGGGCCCCCGACGTGCGTTACGCCGTCGCCGGAACGGGCCCCGACCACGAGCGCCTCGAGAAGCTCGTCGCGCGCCTAGGCCTAGGTGAGCGCGTGCGCTTCGTCGGGATCGTGAGCGATCACGACCTGCCGGCGTTCTACAACTTGGCTTCGATTTACGTGGGCGCCTCGCGGCGCTCCGACCGCCTCGGCGTCGAAGGCTTCGGCATCTCGCTGGTCGAGGCGTCCGCCTGCGGGCTGCCGGTGATCGCCGGCAACTCGGGCGGTGTCCCGGACGCAGTGCGCGACGGCGAGACCGGCGTGCTCGTGCCGCCCGAGAACCCGGCGACGTTGGCCGAGACGATCTGCCGACTCCTCGCCGATCCCGCGACCGCGTCGCGCATGGGGGTCAACGGTCGGCGCGCCGTGGAGACGTACTTCAACTGGGACCGCGTCGTGCGCGATCTCCGCGACATCGCCGGCGAGGCCGTGGCCGCCACCTGAGACGTCCCCCGGTGGACGACATCCGCTGGTTCGCGCCTAATCCATTTTGTTTGCTCGTCGTGCCCCGGCTCCAGCAGCGCGGTGTCGCGATCGCGCTCGAGGGTGAGCGGCCCGCCCGGCTCGCCGTCGCCATGGACGCCCAGGTCGCGGCGGCCGCGTACGCATACGCCGTGCGAGCGCGCTGTCCCTTGATTCACTACGTCTGGGACCTGCCGCCCTGGCGGCTGGGGCGGGGCCGGAACGACTGGGTGTGGTTTACGATGGGACGCTACGTGCGCGTCCCGCGACTGGGCCGGCGCTACGCCGAGCGGCCCGGCTACTATAGTCGCTTGCGATTCGTCGCGACGCGCGCCCGCGAGGTGTGGGTGCCGAGCGCGCTCACGGCCACGAGCGTGCGGGAGCGCTGGGGCCTGGACCCACGACACGTCCCGTTCTGCTTCGATTCGGACCGCTTCACGCTGCCGCCGCCGCCGCGGGCCGCGGCGCGCCCCGAAGGACTCATCAGCGTGTCGCGGCTCACGGCCCACAAAGACCATGCGGCGGTGCTGCGCGCGGCGGCCCGGTTCCAGCCGATGCTCCCGGTTCGGCTCGTGGGAAGCGGTCCCGAGCGCGAGCCCCTCGCGCGGCTCGCGGCGGAGCTCGGCGTACCGTGTCGGATCGAGTCGGGGCTCTCGCCAGAGGAGATGGTGACCGCGTACCAGCGCGCCGAGGTCGTCGTCTGCCCGAGCCGGTTCGAGGGCTTCGGGCTCACGCCGATGGAAGCGATTGCCTGCGGGCGACCGGTCGTGGTCTCCGACATCCCGCCGCACCGGGAGTTTCTGGGGACGACCCCGCACTACTTCCCGCTCGGCAACGACGACGCCCTGTTCGCCGCCATTCGCGCGGCGCGCACGAGCCCGCCACCCGCGCCCGCCATCCTCGAGGGCGTGCGCATCGAGGCGGCGGTCGAGCGGTTCAGCCGCGGCTTGGTACCCTACCTGGACGGATCGCGCCCGCTGCGCGACTAGCCCGCCGCCCCGGCCGCCGCTGGCGCCACCGGCGCCGCCGCCGGTCGCGCACTAATCGCGTACGTCGGGCAGTGGCGAATGAACTCGCCGTCGATCGGGGACCACTCTTGGTTCGGCTGGGTGACGACGGCCTTGCCCTGGGCGTCGAGCACGAACATGCCCGGCGGGGCCTGCACGAGACACGCCCCGCACCCGATGCAGCGCTCGCGCTGGACACGGATCGTCACGGCGCGGCGGGGGTAGACGCCCGGGTCGCCGGGGCGCGGCCACTCGGCCGCGCGGTCGAGCCCCGCGGCCGTGGCCCGGTGACCCTCCTCGACGAGCTCGCGCAGATGAGCGAAATCGAACGCGGAGATGTGCTCGACGCGCGGATGCACGTAGTAGATCGGGGGCGTCGTCCAGTCGCGCAGACGGAACTCGAGCAGGGCCTGCATCGCGATCTCCGTGGCCCGGGCGAAGACCGCCGCGAACCCCTCTTCCTGGGTGTCGGCTTTGAACGCGTTCGAGGCCGACACGTCGACCGCGAGAATCAGCTCCGTGCCGAGGATGCGCGCCGTCCCCACGGGAAGATTGTCGACCGTAGCCCCGTCCACGTAAAACCGCCCCCGGATCTCGCGCGGCGGCAGGAAGCCGGGGATGGCGCACGACGCGAACACGGCATCCTTCACGGGCACGTCGTCGAGCCCCTCCAGGCCCCAAAACAGCTGCATGCCAGAGTTCACGTCCACCGTGTTGACGACGAGCGGGTGGTGCAGGTCCTGAAACGTCAGGTCCCCGACGAGCCGATGAATCAACAGGTCGAGCGGCTCGCGGCGGAACAGGGCGGGGGACTGCATGCGCTTGAACGCCATGTCGGCGTGGGCGACCGCGAAGACGTCCTTGCGCCGCAGGTTCACGGCGACGTCGCGCAATTCGGCGAGACTCTTGCCGGCCGACCACGCCGCACCCACGAGCGCGCCGACGCTCGAGCCGACGATCTGCGCCGGCACGAGCCCGCGCTCGGTCAGCGCCTGCAGCACGCCGATGTGGGCGACGCCCTTCATGCCACCGCCGCCCAAGACGAGGGTAAACCGCGTCTGGGGGTCCACGTAATTCGCCGCTTGTCCGGGAGGTGAGCTTCCGAGTAACGTAGTCGTGATGCCTAGCCCCGCGCCACTCATGCGCCGTCTCTTCGTGCACAATCGTTGGGCCCTGGCCGGTCTCGTCGTCCTCGGCGTCCTCGGGTTCGCCGCCCTCACGGCCCCGCTCGTGGCCCCACGCGACCCAACCCACGGCGAGCTCGCTGCGGCTCTGCTCGGGCCCTCGCGCGCCTACCCGCTCGGGACCGATGCCGAGGGACGGGACGTCCTGAGCCGCGTGCTCTTTGGCGCGCGGCTCTCGCTCGCCGTGGGGCTCGCGAGTCAGGCCATCGCGCTCGCCGTGGGGCTCAGCCTCGGCCTCGCGGCCGGGTTCTACGGTCGCGCGGTCGACGCCCTCGTCATGCGCGCCGCCGACGTGACGCTGGCCTTCCCCTCGCTCCTCCTCCTCATCGCCGTCGCCGCCGCCGTCAAGCCCACGCTTCCCGTGGTTGCCGTGGTGATCGGCGTGGTCGGGTGGGCCGGCATGGCCCGGCTGGTGCGGGGCCAGGTCCTGACGGCGCGCGAGCTCGAGTACGTGCACGCGGCGCGCGCGCTCGGCGCCTCGGACGCGCGGGTCGCCACCCGCCACGTGCTCCCGAACGTCCTCGGCCCCATCCTCGTCGCCGCCACGCTCGGTGTGGGGGGGGCGATCATGGCGGAAGCCGCGCTCTCGTTCGTCGGCCTCGGCGCACCGCCCCCCACGCCCTCGTGGGGCGCGATGGTGGCGGAAGGGCGGGACCTCCTGCGCGTGGCGCCCTGGGTATCGCTCGTGCCCGGCCTCGCGATCGGCCTCACCGTGCTGGGGGTGAACCTGCTCGGCGACGGCCTGCGCGACGCCCTCGACGTCCGCACATGACCGACATCGCCTACCACCCGACTCGGCTGCGAGCGCTGCGCGATCAGTTCCGCGCCCTGCGGGCGGCGGAATTTCCCTGGACCGCGGACACCGTCTACCTGAACAACGCCGCGATCGGACCGATCCCCGAGCGCACCCGCCGGGTGCTCGACGAGTTCACGGCCAAACGCACCGCCCCACACCTGCTGCCCGATCGCGAGCTGCAAGCGGGCCTCCAGGCGGCGCGCGTCGCCGTGGCGCAGCTCCTGAACGCCGATCCGAGCGAGGTCGCCCTCGCCACCAATACGAGCCACGGCCTGAACCTCGCGGCCCGCGCCCTCCCCTTGAAGCACGGCGACGTCGTCCTCGTCTCCGATCGCGAGTTCCCGGCGAACGTCTATCCCTGGCTGCTCCTCAAGAAGCAGGGCATCGAGGTCGAACTCGCGCCGTGCAGCCCCGAGGGCTGGCCCGACGAGGACTATTTGGTCGAGCGGCTCCACGATCCCCGCGTGCGGGTGCTCGCCGTCTCGTTCGTCCAGTTCGCCAACGGATACCGAGTCGACCTCGATCGGCTCGGGGCCGCGTGCCGCGCCAACGGGACGTTCCTCGTCGTCGACGGGATCCAGGGCATCGGGAACTCGGTCCTCGACGTGCGCGACACCCCCGTCGACATCCTGGCGTGCGGCGGCCAGAAATGGCTCCTCTCCCCGTGGGGCTCGGGCTTCGTCTACGTGCGGCGCGACCTCATCTCGGCCCTCGAGCCCGCCGTCACCGGATGGATGGCCTTCGAAGGCACCGACGATTTCTCCCGCCTCACCGAGTACAACCCGACCTTCCGCTCCGACGCCCGCCGTTTCGAAATGGTCACCCTCCCCTTCCAAGACTTCCACGGCATGACCGCCTCGGTCGGGATGCTCGCGGGAGTGGGGCTCCCCGACATCGCGCAGTACGCGCGGCTGTTGCACGAGCCGGTGCTGCGCTGGGCGGAGGAGAACGGCGTACGCGTCGTGTCGCCGTCGGACGAGGCCCACCGCTCCGCCATCATCTGCCTCGCGCCCGCGCACCCGGCGGAGGCCTACCACGCGCTCAAGCGGGCGCACATCGTCTGCTCGCTGCGCGAGGGGGCGATCCGGCTGGCGCCGCACTGCTACAACACCGTGGAAGAGATGGAACGCGTGCTCGACGTGCTCGATCAGCTGGACTGAACGAACGGGTTCGACTGATGGGCGGGGACCCGCGCGCCCGTGCCTCACCCCACGCTCTCCCGATGGCGATCGGCCCACGCCGCCCACGCCACGAACAGCCAACCGAAGAGGATGGCCCCGCCCGCCAGCGCGACCCACGACGGCGGCGGCGGACTCGCGAGCGACCCGACGTAGGAGACGACGAGCACAGCGAGGAGCGCCCAGAAGCCCCAGGCCCCCGTGCGATCCCGCGCGCGCGTCCACGTGGCGTACACCCACACGGCCGCCCCGAACAGCAGGCCCTCGATCACGAGCGTCCCCACGACGGAATCCCAGAGCTTGAGGCCGAGTTCCGGACCGCCGGGGTAGAGCGGCATGTCGGCACGATGGGTCACGACGTCGAGCACCCAATGACTCACGACGAGCAGCGCTACCACGAGTGCCGCCCGCCGATCCCCGGTGCGCGCGCGGTAGGCGAGCGCGAAGGCGCCGCCCCACAGCAGGAGGAGGAGCAAGCTGTGCGACCACGGGATCGAGTCGAGCCACAGCGTGAGGAAGGGATTCGGACCGGGGACGACGTGCGCCCGTTCCCAGCCGAGGAGCAGGAACATGGGCCACAAGAGGTCCGCGAGCGCGGCGGCCGCGAACAGGGTGCCGAGCGACGCGCGTGGCGCGACGGGCTTGGCCGCAAGCGCAACGGCGTAGTGGCCGATGAACACCGGACGCCCCCCTACGGCCCTACGCGCAACAGCGCGTAGTCCTTCTTGCCCTTGCGCAGGAGCAGGTTCCGGCCCGCGAGCCAGTCTGCCGCCGCTACCTCACGCTCCGCGTCCTGCACGCGCTCTTGATTCAGGTAAATCCCGCCTTGCTCGACTTGCCGCCGCGCCTCGCTTTTCGATTTCACGAGTCCCGCCCGCACCACCGCGTCCACGAGGGACAGGCCGTCTCGCGCTGGCACGGTGCTCGTGGGGAGCTCCCGGGCCAGGACCTCGAATGTCGCGTCGTCGGCGCGGTGCGGATCGAAGGCGCCGAACAGGACTTCGGACGCCCGCATGACGTTGGCGGTCGCCACCGCGCCGTGGACCCGCTCGGTGACGTCACGCGCGAGCGCGCGCTGCGGCGCGCGGGCGCCAGGATTGGCCTTGAGGGCGGCGAGCAGCGCGTCGATCTCCGGGCGCTGCAGCAGGGTGAAGAGCTTCAGGTAGCGCTCCGCGTCGCGGTCGTCACTGTTGAGCCAGAACTGGTAGAACTTGTAGACCGACGTGAGGGCCGGATCGAGCCACACCGACCCGCCCTCCGTCTTCCCGAACTTCGCCCCCGTCGCCGTCGTGAACAGCGGGGCGACGAGGCCGTGGGCCTCACCGCCCTCGACTCGGCGAATCAGGTCGATCCCGGCCGTGATGTTGCCCCATTGATCGCTCCCGCCCACCTGGATGGTGCAACGCTTGGTGCGGAACAGGTGCAGGAAGTCGTAGGACTGCAGCAACATGTAGCTGAATTCGGTGTAGGAAATGCCCGATTCGAGGCGCGCCTGAACCGACTCCTTTTGGAGCATGACGTTCACGGTGAAATGCTTGCCGACGTCGCGCAGGAAGTCGACGAGCGGCTCTTTCACGAGCCAATCGGCGTTGTTCACGACCTCGGCGCGCGTGTCGCGCGCATCGAAATCGAGCAGCCGCGCGATCTGGTCACGCTGACGGTGCACATTTTCCCGGATTTGCTCCCGGGAAAGGAGTGGACGCTCGCTCGCTTTGCCGCTCGGATCGCCGATGAGGCCGGTGCCACCCCCCATGAGGACGATCGGCTTGTGACCGTGCACCTGGAAGTGCCGCAGCAGGCTCACTGGCAGCAGGTTGCCGACCTGGAAGCTCGAGGCCGTGGGGTCGAAGCCGCAATACACCGTGCGGCTGCCCGCACTCAGGTGCGCCGCGAGCTCTTGCGTGGCGTGATGGATGGAGCCCCGCCACTGCAGTTCGTTGAAGAGGTCCGACATGGCGCGGAATCGTACGAGCACGCCCCACCGCTGGCAAGCGCCGGGGCCGCTCACTAGGTTGTAGCGCGATGGCGTCGATCCCCGCTCCCGCCTCCACCGGCCCCGCCACGCTGTCCGGACCGCTCGCGTGGTGGCACGACCCCACGATCCGCCGCCGCGTCATCGCCGGCACGGCGCTCGCCGCGGCGTACCTCCTCGGCTTGGGCTACGGCTCGTGGACGCGGGTGTGCGCGGGCGAGCACTGCCCGAGCATCTCGCGGCTGTACCCGGGCGCCAGCGGCGGGAACGTCCAGGTCCAGACCTCCAAGATCTACGCGGCCGACGGCCGGCTGATCAGCGAGCTCGGCGCGGAGCGCCGTACCGTGCTGCCCTTGAGCGCCATTCCGCTCTCGGTGCGCCAGGCGTTCATCGCGACCGAAGACAAACGCTTCTACGCGCATCACGGCATCGACTTCTGGCGGATCCTCGGCGCCATCAAGAACGACGTGTTGACGTTCTCGTTCGCGCAAGGGTTTTCGACGATCACCATGCAGCTCGCGCGCAACATCTTCCCCGACAACATCAGTCGCGAGAAGACGCTGACGCGCAAGCTCAAGGAAGCGCGCGTCGCGGTCGAAATCGAGAACAATTTCCCGAAGGACACGATCCTCCAGCTCTACCTGAACCAAATCAACCTCGGGGCAGGCGCGCATGGCGTCGCGGCGGCGGCGCAGATCTACTTCGGCAAGTCCGCGCGCCAGCTGAACGTGGCCGAAGCCGCTCTGCTCGCGGGCCTGCCCAAGCTGCCGGCGTTCTACAACCCCCGCACCCACCCCGACCGCGCCGTCCGGCGCCGCAACGTCGTGCTCGGGCTCATGCGCGACCAGGGGTTCCTCTCGAGCGAGGACTGCGAACTCTGGCGCGCCTATCCCCTCGTCCTCACCGGCAACCGCACCAATTACGGCGACGTCGCCCCGTACTTTGTCGAATGGCTGCGCGTGCAGCTGGACGCAAAATTCGGGCGGGACCTCTACGAGGGCGGTCTCCGCATCTATACGACGCTCGACCTCGACATGCAGGAGGCCGCCGAGCGGGCCCTGCAAACCCAGCTCGACGCGATCGAAGCGGGCGTGTACTCGAACGGCAAGTTCCCGGGACGGATCACCTACCGCGAGTACCTCGAGTCCTCCAAGGCGTCGGGGGAGGATCACGGCGACTTCACGCGCTACCTCCAAGGCGCGCTCGTGTCGCTCGAGGCCAACACCGGCTACATCCGCGCGATGATCGGGGGGCGCGACTTCGACGACTCGAAGTACAACCGCGCGACCCAGGCGATTCGGCAGCCAGGCTCGACATTCAAACCGTTCGTGTACTCGGCGGCGGTGCGCGCCGGCCACCCGGTGACCGAGATCCTGGACGACTCCCCCCTCAACCCCCCGGTCATTCAGCTCGACTCGACCCTGTGGCAGCCGAAGGACGACGACGACACGACGCTGGGGATGATCCCGATGCGCGAGGCCCTCTACCTCTCGCGCAACCTCGCCACCATCAAACTCGGCATGGGCCTCGGCGAGCAAACGGTCATCGGCGAGGCGCGCAACTACGGCGTCACGACGCCCTTGCCGCCCTACCCCTCGATCTTCATCGGGGCGAAGGGCGTACGCCCGATCGAGATCATCAGCGCCTACACGGCGTTCGCGACCCTGGGCACGCGCGCCGAACCCATCGGCGTCCTCCGAGTGGAGGACCGCCAGGGAAACATCCTGTGGCAGCCGGCCGTGCGGCGCGAGACCGTGATCGATTCCTCCCACGCCTGGCTGCTCGTGGACATGATGAAGGACGTGATCCGGCGCGGCACCGCTTTCACCGCGGTGTGGAAGTCCGGCTTCACCCTCCCGGCCGCCGGGAAGACCGGGACCACCGACGACTACACCGACGCCTGGTTCATCGGCTACACCCCCGAGCTCGTCACCGGGATCTGGGTCGGGTACGACATCCAGCAGCGCATCCTCGAGCACAACGCTGGCGGCGGCCGCATCGTGGCCCCCGCCTGGACGGCGTTCATGCGCGACGTATATGACCGCCGGCCGCCGCCCGCCGACTGGATCCGCCCCGACTCCCTCATCACCCGCGAGGTCGACTGGTCGACCGGATATCTCGCGACCCCGTTCTGCCCCCAGGACGTTCGCCATTGGGACTGGTTCTACCCCGGCACGGAGCCGACGCAGGCCTGCCCGGTGCATGCCCCGTTCGGCACGGGCGTGTCCCCCTAGCCGCATGCTGCGCGTCCGCGCGGGCGCAGTGTATCCGATCACGGCGCCGCCCATCACGGACGGCGCCGTTCTCGTTGGTGACGACGGCGCGATTGCGGCCGTAGGCTCCCACGCGACGGTCCCCGCGCCCACCGAAGCACGCGGGATCCACTTCCCCGAAGCCGTGCTCGTCCCCGGCCTCGTGAACACCCACACCCATCTCGAGCTCACCCACCTCGCGGGGAAGACCAGCGAGCGGGATTTCGCGCGCTGGATCCGCGCGATCCGGACGCTCAAGGACGCGACCCCGCCCGAGGAGTTCGAGCGCGCGGCCGAACAAGGCGTGCGCGACTGCTGGGCTGCCGGCATCACCTGCGTCGCGGACACGGGGAGCACCGGGGCACCCTTGCGTGCGCTGGCCCGGCTCGGCGGCCGCGGCATCTACTACCAGGAGGTGTTCGGCCCGGATCCCGGGCAGTGGCGCACGAGCCTGGCGGAGCTTGAGGGAGCGGTCGCGGCGCTCGCGCCTAGCGCCTCGGGGCGGGCCCGGCTCGGCGTGTCGCCGCACGCACCGTATACCGTCAGCGAGGCGCTGTATCGGGCCGTCGCGAAATTCGCGCGGCGCGCGACCCTCCCCGTCGCCGTCCACCTCGCCGAATCGCCGGCGGAAACGGAACTCGTGCGCTACGGCACCGGCCCGTTCGCCGACGCGCTCCGCGCCCGCGGGATTCCCGTCGTGGGGCGCGGCTCCTCGCCCGTCGAGTATCTCTCACGCCTCGGCGTCCTGGCGTCTCGGACCTGCCTCTGCATCCACTGCGTCCAGGTCGACGCGCGGGACATCGCCCTCCTCCGGCAGGCGCGGGCCCGGGTGGCCGTATGCCCCCGCTCCAACCGCGCGCACGCGCACGGGACGGCGCCGCTCGCCGCACTCCGCGACGCCGGTGTCCCCGTCGGCCTCGGTACGGACTCGGTCGTGAGCGCCGGGGATGTAAACCTGTGGGCCGAGGCCGCGGCGGCCGGGCTCGAAGGCGCAGAGGCGCTGCGCACCCTGACCCTCGAGGGTGCCCGCGCGCTCGGCTGGGATGCGGAGATCGGATCGCTCGAGGTCGGCAAGGCGGGCGATCTGGCCCTGTTCCCGCGGTCGCTGTTCGACCGCGTCCGTCCCCCGGCGGGCGCCCTCCTCACCGTCGTCGCCGGGCGCGTCGTTGCGGGCTACATTCTCGAGCGATGAAGACCCAACGTCACGCGGCGATCCTCAAGCTCGTCCGCGCGCAGACCGTCGCGAGCCAGGAGCAGCTGCGCGAGCTCCTGAAGACGGAGGGATTCGACGTGACGCAGGCCACGCTGTCGCGCGACATCCGCGACCTGGGCCTCGCCAAGGTGGCCGCCCCTGACGGGGGGTCGCATTACGCGCCACCCCCGGAAACGGGCGCGACCATGCGGCCACAGTTGCAACAACTGCTCCCGACGCTGCTCGTGTCCCTGGACGGGGTCGGGCCGTTGATCGTGCTGAAGACGCCCGCTGGCGGCGCGCAGGCCTTGGGGCTCGCGCTCGACGCCGCCGGGTGGACGGAGATCATCGGGACGATCGCGGGGGACGACGCCGTCCTCGTGATCACGCGTAGCGAGCGGGCGCGGCGCGCGGTCCAGACCCGCCTGAAAGAGGCGGGCGGGTTACCCGCCTAGGCCGCGGTCCGAGCCCGCGCCCGGCTGGGCGCGCCCGCGTGACCTTCCGCTTCCCGCTAGGGGTGGTAGTCTTGAGCGCCGCTTCCTTCATACGGGGGAGAACGCCGTGGCACACGCACCGCTCCTGACCATCCTCACGAGCACGGTCGCCCTCGCGGCGACCGCCACCGCCCAGCAGGCCGCCCCAGCCTCGGCTGGGGCCGCACCGCTCAACACGGTGACCGCGGCCGAGCGCGCGGCGGGGTGGCGGACCCTCTTCGACGGCAAGACCACCGACGGGTGGCGCGGCTACAAGGCCAAGGCCATTCCATCGGGCTGGAAAGTCGTTGATGGGGCGCTCACTCGGACGGCCCACGCGGGGGACATCATCACCACCGACACCTTCGCCAACTTCGAGCTCAACCTCGAGTGGAAGATCTCGGAAGGCGGGAACAGCGGCATCTTCTATCGGGTGAGCGAGGACGACGACGCCACGTATTGGAGCGGCCCGGAGATGCAAGTCCTGGACGACGCGAAACACCCCGACGGCAAGTCCCGCCTCACCGCTGCGGGCTCGTGCTACGACATGTACCCGTCACCCGCCGGCGTCGTCAAACCCGCGGGCGAATGGAACCAGGTCCACCTCGTCGTGAACGGCAAGCACGTCGAACAATGGCTCAATGGCGTCAAGGTCGTGGAATACGAGTTCGGGAGCCCCGACTGGGAGGCGCGCCTGAAAGCCAGCAAGTTCGCGCCGCACCCGCACTACGGCCGCAATAGCGCCGGCTACATCGGCCTACAAGACCACGGGGATTGGGTGGCGTTCCGGAACGTCAAGATCCGGGTGTTGCCATGAGCGTACGCGCTCGGCTGTCGACAATGATGTTTCTCCAGTTCTTCATCTGGGGCGCCTGGTACACGACGATCGGCAACTACATGTCGGCGCACGGCATGGCCACGCTGGCGTATTTGCCCTACACGGTGAACCCCGTGGCGGCGATCGTAGCGCCGTTCTTCCTGGGGCTGATCGCAGATCGGTTCTTTGCCACGGAAAAAGTGCTCGGCGTCCTGCACCTGGTGGGTGGGGCCATCATGCTCTTTGTTCCGGGAGCGACCGGCGCCTCGGGACCATTCGTGCTGCTGCTGCTGCTCTATAATCTGTGCTACATGCCCACCCTCGGGTTAGCGAATTCCCTGGCGTTCCACAACATCCAGGACCAAGAGCGGCAGTTCCCCCTGATTCGGGTGTTCGGCACCATCGGTTGGATCATCGCCGGCCTTTTCATCGGCTTCGTGTTGCGTCGCTTTACGGGGGGTCAGCTGCCCGACACGACACCGCTGCCGCTCTATACGACCGGCGCGGCGAGTCTCCTGCTCGGCGTGTACAGCTTCAGCCTGCCCCACACGCCCCCGCCCGCGGCGGGCCAGCGGGTTTCGGTGCGCAGCATCATTGGACTGGACGCGCTCAAAGAGCTGGGCAGCACGCCGTTCTACGTGTTCATCGCGTGCTCGTTCCTGATTTGCATTCCGCTGGCGGTGTACTACACCTACGCGCCGATCTTCGCCAAGGTGGCGGTCTACGATCTGCACACGGCGAACGCCGTGACGAGCGCGCTACCCAATCCATCCTCCCTGATGACGCTCGGTCAGATGTCCGAGACGTTGTTCATGCTCGCGATGCCGCTGATGTTCGCGCGGCTCGGCGTGAAGCGCATGTTGCTGGTCGGGATGGGTGCCTGGGCCCTGCGCTATGCTCTGTTCGCCCTCGCGGCTCCCAATGCGGTGTTCTGGCTGATCGTCCTCGGGATCCTGCTCCACGGCGTGTGCTACGACTTCTTCTTCGTGACCGGACAGATCTACGTCGACAAGAAGTCCACCGCCGCGGTCCGTGGGCAGGCGCAGGGGTTCTTGGTGTTGGTGACGTACGGCGTAGGCATGCTCATCGGCGCGTGGGTCTCCGGCCAGGTTTACAATCAATTCCTCGGTGGAGCAGCCGCCCTCACCTTGCAGCAATGGCCGAGCTTCTGGATGCTGCCCGCCGCGTTCGCCGCCGTCATCATGCTGTTGTTTGCCGTACTGTTCCGGCCTGCCGCGGCGCAAGTGCCGCAGCCGGCGGCAGGTGATTGAGGAAGGGGGGATCATGCCCAGGAACCGCATCTCGAGACGGAAGTTCGTCGGCAAGGTGAGCTCCGGCCTCGCCTTCACGATCGTGCCGCGACACGTCCTCGGCCGGGGGCACCGCGCGCCGAGCGACACCGTCCAGGTGGCCTGCATCGGTGTCGGCGGCATGGGGGCGAACGACGTCAAAGGCATGGCGAAGGCGGGCGCGACCGTCTACGCGCTGTGCGATGTGGACGACCACCAAGCCGCTCAATCGTTTGCCGCCTTCCCGAAGGCAAAGCGGTTCAAGGATTTTCGGGTCCTGCTCGAGAAGGAAGCGAAGAACATCGATGCAGTGACCGTCTCGACCCCGGACCACACGCACACCGTAGCCGGCATGATGGCGATGAAGCTGGGCAAGCACACGCGCAACCAGAAGCCGCTCGCCCGCACGCTGTGGGAAGTGCGCCAGCTCGCCGAGACCGCCCGAAAGACCAAGGTCGCCACTCAAATGGGGAACCAAGGCCACGCGGGCGAGGGCACGCGTCAGATCCGCGAGTGGGTCGAAGCCGGCGCGATCGGCACCGTGCGCCAAGTGGAACTCTGGACGAACCGGCCGATCTGGCCCCAGGCCGTGGACCGCCCGCTCGAGGAGTACTACACGCCGCCGTGGCTCGACTGGGATCTGTGGCTCGGGCCGGCGCCGGCCCGCCCTTACAATCCTGCGTACGCCCCCTTCAAGTGGCGCGGCTGGTGGGATTTTGGGACCGGCGCCCTGGGGGACATCGCCTGCCACTCGATGGACGCGGCGTTCTGGACGCTCGACTTGGGTTATCCGACGCGGATCGAGCCCGAGTGCACCAAACTCTACGCCGAGTCAGCGCCTGCGTGCTCGCGCATCACCTATACCTTCGCTGCGAAAGGCGCGCGACCCGAAGTGAAAGTCGTGTGGCGCGACGGCGGGCTCGCCCCCGCCCGCCCGAAAGAGGTCACCGACCCCGCGGCGTGGCCCTTCGACTCGAGCGGACAGTTGTGGATCGGGGACCAGGGAAAACTCGTGGCCGGCATCTACGGCGAGGATCCCAGGCTCCTCAACGACGCACGCCAAGCGGAGATCACGGCCCACCCCCCGGCGCAGAAATACCCGCGCCTGGAGAGCGTCTACCACGAGTTTCTCGCGGCGTGCAAGGGAGGGCCCGCCGCGGGCTCCAATTTCCCCGACCATGCGGGTCCGCTCACCGAGATGGTGCTCCTCGGGAACTTGGCACTCCGCACCGAGCAGACGCTCGACGTCAATCCGCACACAGGGGAAGTCGCCAACACGACCGTCCCGGCCGAGTACGTGCGCGCGGAGTACCGCGCGGGCTGGAGCGTGTAGGCCTCGGGCTCGCGGTCCCTGGCGCGTGTTACATTTGCGTTATGGACACGCCGGGCCTGGGGGAGACGCTGAGTCACCACCCACTCCTCGCCCTCGCCACGCTGTTCGGCGCGGGCGTCGTCACCAGCCTCACCCCCTGCATTTATCCGATGATCCCGATCACGGCGGGGATCATCTCGGGGGCGAGCGCCGGAGCTCCGTCCGCCGACCCGACCCGGCCTGCCACCCCATCGCGCGCCCACGTCGCGCGGCTCACGCTTGCCTACATCGGCGGCTTGGCGCTCTTCTACGCGCTGCTCGGCTTGATCGCCGGGCTCACGGGCTCGCTGTTCGGCACTGTGAGCGCGAGCCCGTGGGCGCGGTTCGTGATCGGAAACCTGCTGCTCGTGTTTGCGCTCGCGATGCTCGACGTGGTGCCCGTCCAACTGCCACCACGCCTCGTCGCCTGGGCGGGCTCCCTCGGTGCCGGGTCGTATCCCGCGGTCTTCGTGCTGGGCGCGACCTCAGGCGTCGTGGCGGCGCCGTGCGGCGCACCGGCCTTCGCCGCGGTCCTCACCTGGGTCGCCAGCACCCGGAGCGGCGTCCTCGGCTTCGTCTATCTCTTCGTGTTCTCGCTCGGGATGACGGCGCTCCTCGCCGGCGTCGGGCTCTTCTCCGGGACGGTCTCGGCGCTGCCCCGCGCCGGCGCTTGGATGGCGTGGATCAAGCGGGGCGCCGGCGTGGTACTGTTGATCATGGCGGAGTACTACTTCATCGAGGCAGGGAAGGTGTGGGGATGAACCAGGCACGCGTGTGGGGCATGGTGCTGGCGCTCGGGGCGGCCCGCGCGCTCGGCGCCCAAGACGTCGGACTCGCCGTCGGCCAAAAAGCGCCCGCCGCGGTCGTCCAGGATCTCGACGGGAAGACGGTCGACCTGGGCCGCTTCATCGGGCACCGACCCGTCCTCGTCGAGTTCTGGGCGACATGGTGCCCGCTCTGCAAGGCGCTCGAGCCGACCCTCAAGTCGGCCCACGCGCGTTACGGTCGCCAGGTCGAGTTCCTGGCCATCGGGGTCGGGGTCAACGAATCGCCGGGCTCGATCCGGCGCCACCTCGCTGAGCACCCGCTGCCGTTTCCCGTGCTGTACGATGCGACCGGCGCCGCCGTGCGCGCGTTCGCCGCGCCCACGACGTCCTACATCGTCGTGCTCGATCGGGCGGGCCTCGTGACCTACACGGGCACGGGCGTCACCCAGGACCTCGACGCAGCGCTCAAGCGCCTCGCCGCGGAATAGCCGCTCCTCACGGGTCCGCCCCCGTTCGGGGCGCGACGCGATCGATCGCCGCCCCCAGATCCTTGTATGCCTGCGGATCGATCTCCCGAAACGGCGCCATCACCGACGCGATCTTCCCGTCCGGCCCCACAACGAACAGGTTCCGGCTGTCAAGCCCGTACTTCGCATTGTGGGCGCCGTACGTCTTTCCCAGCACGCCACCCGAGTCGCTCGCGAACAGGAACGGGAATTCGTCATCGTGGGCCCACGCGGCGAGCGTATCCGCGGGATCGACGCTGATCCCGACAAGCACGACGCCCCGGCCATCGCGAAACAGTTGTGCGTACTGATCACGGTACGCATGCATTTGGATCGTTCAGCCTTTGGTGCGCGCCTTGTAGAAGAAGGCGAGGACGACGGTCTTCCCCTTGAAGTCGCTCAAATGGATCGGCGTGCGGAGCACGCCGTAGCGCGTCGCCCCCGGGAGCGTGAAATCGGGTGCGGCCGCGCCGACCTGCAACGGCTCGGGCGCCTTCGCTTCCTGCGCCACGGCGGATGCGCCGACAAGCGCTCCGGCGAGCGGCAGGACGAGCGCAACGGATCGACGGGTCATCTCTTTCCTCTCGGCATGCGGTGGGTCCCAGAAGCTACAGCGGCGGCGCTAGCGCCGCGTGTCAGAAAACCGTGTGTCGACGGAGTCCCGCGGCGGCCGGGCGTTGACGTCTAGGGCGGCGAGCCGGCTCAGATGGCCCGTCAGGCGGCGGCGGAAATCCTGATAGTCTCGCCCCTCGCGCGGCGTCCATAGCACCTCGGCTAAGGCGCACGCCCGCGGGAAGGCCATGTACTCGACGCGCTTCGGGTCGGGAATGTATTCCGTCCATACCTGCCCTTGGGCGCCGAGCACGTGCCGGGCCTCGGCCGGCGTCAGGGCCGCGGGCACCGGCTCGAAGGCGTACACGGTGTCGAGCGGGAGGTAGCCTCCGATCGCCAGAGGCTCGTTCGCGGTGTCCGCGGATTGGTAATGATCGAAGTAGGTGTGCGAACCCGGGGCCATGACGACGTCGTGCCCCGCCTTCGCGGCGACGATCCCGCCATCCACGCCCCGCCACGACATGACCAGCGCGTGGGGGCTGAGCCCCCCCTGCAGGATCTCGTCCCAGCCCACGAGCGTGCGACCGTGCGCCGTGAGAAACTCGTCCATGCGCCGCGTGAACCAGCTCTGCAGCTCGTCTTCGTCCTTTAGCCCGAGGGCGCGCATCCGCGCCTGCGCGACGGCGCTCGCCTTCCACTGCGTCTTCGGGGCTTCGTCGCCGCCGATGTGGATCCAGGTCCCGGGGAAAAGGGCCATCACCTCGGTGAGGACGTTCTGCTCGAACGCGATCGTCGAGTCGCTCGGGTTGAGGATGTTTTCGTCCACGCCCCAGGCCGTCCACACCGGGAGCGTCGCGCCGGTGTTGCCGAGTTCGGGGTAGGATGCGATCGCCGCCTGGGAATGCCCCGGCATCTCGATCTCGGGCACGATGGTGACGAACCGAGCGCGTGCGTAGGCGACGAGCTCGGCGATGTCGTCTTGCGCGTAGAAGCCACCGTGCCGCACCCCGTCGAAGCGCCACGTCGTCGAATCGCGATCGGATCGCCCCACCAGGGTCTCGCGGCGCCACGCCCCCACCTCCGTCAGGCGGGGGTAGCGCCGGATTTGGATCCGCCACCCCTGATCATCGGTCAGATGCAGATGCAGACGGTTGAACTTATGGAGTGCGAGGAGGTCGATCAGCTTCTTCACGAATTCCTTGGGCATGAAGTGCCGCGCGACGTCGAGATGCATGCCACGCCACTCGAACCGCGGATAATCCTCGATGGTGAGCGCGGGCAAGGTCCACGCCACGCCCCGCATCTCGGCCGACCGCAGGATCGCCGGGGGGAACAGCTCACGCACGGTCTCGATCGCGTAGAACGCGCCCGCCGGCTTGAAGGCGCGGATCGTGACGCGCGTCGGCCGCACGTCGAGGCGGTACCCCTCCGCCCCGAGCGCGCTGAGCGTCGAGTCGAGGCCGATCGAGATGGCGGAGGCCCCCGCGGGCGCCGAGCCCGCGGGCCCCACGACGAGCCGGAACCCCGTCGCGGGAAAGAGATAGTCGGCGAGCACCTGCCCGAGCGACCGCGTCGCCCGGTCGGTCGCGATCACCGTGGCGGATGTCAGCGTGAACGTCCCGGCCCGCGAGGTGAGGTGCGCGGGCCGCGGGATCACGGGAGGAGCGGCCGTCGTGTCTAGGGCGAGGACGAGCGCGAGGAGACCGAGCGTGGGGGTCATGGCTAGGGCTCGAGCGACCGGACCCAGAGGTCGCGGTAGCGGACGGCGTTACCGTGATCCTGCAGCTCCAAGGGGAGCCGGTCTGCGTGCGGGGCGTACTGGGCACGGCGCCCGTGCACCGTCCAGCCGGTGATCACCGTGTGATCCTGGACCAGCACGCCGTTGTGGAACACGGTCACGCGCGCGGAATCGCGCACGGTACCATCCGCGGCGAAGCGCGGCCGTCGGAACACGATGTCGTACGTCTGCCACTGGCCTGGCGGGCGACTGGCGTTCACGAGCGGCGGCGTCTGACCGTACACGGCCGCCGCCTGGCCGTCGGGGTAGGTGTCGTTGTGATAGGAATCGAGCACCTGAACCTCGTAGTGCGACATCAGGAACACCCCGCTGTTGCCGCGCTCCTGACCCTCACCCGTGGGCGGCACGGGCGCCGCCCATTCGACGTGCACCTGCACGTCGCCGAAGGTGCGCCGCGTGTGAATGTTGCCGGTCTTGGGCGCGACCTCCACGTACCCGTCGCGGACCAGCCACTTCGCCGCCGTCCCGTCCGCCGACTGCCATTCGGCCAAGTCCTTGCCGTCGAGCAACACGATCGCGTCCGCCGGTGGCGGCACCGGGGGGCGCTCGGGGCCGGGATCGACGACGCTGGGGCGGGGGCGGTCCATCGCGTGTACCGGCCACTGCTGACCGGCGAGCGGAGAGGCCAGGGCGAGCCCCACGGCCACGAGCGCCGCGCCACCCCGAGTCCCCACCAAGAACGCGCCCCCGCCGAGCCTCATGGTTTCCAAGTTCCTTTCGCCACCGCCGGTACGAAGCGCTCGAGCCCCGCCGGGGGGAAGTCGAGCGTCTTCCCCTCCTCGGCACTCTGGTACGCGCTCATCAGGACCCGGACCACCTCGACGCCGTCGTCGAAGGTGAGCTCCGCGCGCTCGCTCCCCAGGAACACCCGGACGAAGTGCCGGTCCTCGGCCTCATAGCCGTAGGTCGCGGCTTCGCTCGTCACGACGGGCATCAGCCCGATCTCCGCGTTCTGCTTCTCCACCAAGTCTTCGGCCGCTTCCCCTTTGACTTCGCGGCTGAAGAAGAGCTTGAGGGGACTGTCGAGCGAGTTCCAGGCCAGCGAGTACTCGGGGCCTAAGAGCTCGGCCGAGAGGCGCAGGCCCGCGCCCACGAAGCTCCACGACGTGGTCGCCTCCCCCAGCGCCGTCGTCCCGTCCTCGGTCTCGAATTCGATCATGACGCTCGCGAAGTCCTCGGCGGGCGCCTTGGCGTAATCGACCTCGGGGCCCATGGTGCGCCGCAGGCGCTCGGCGTAGCGGGGCCGGGTCCACTTGAGGCTCGCGATGTGGCCCGTCACGCGCCGGGGCCGCACGGTGGCGAGCGGGGCGCCCGGCTTCGTGAGCAGGTGGCGAACCACGAGCGCCGAGTGGCACATCATGTCGTTCAGCACGCCACCTCCCTGCAGCCGTCCCTGCCAGAACCACGGCATGTGCGGGCCCGAGTGCTCTTCGGCGGCGCGCGCCAGGTAGGGACGACCGGTGAGCGCCGCCCCGCGCGCCCACAGGATGGCGCGCCCCTGCGCGACCGCCGGCGCGAACGCCTGATTCTCGAGATACCCGTGGGCGAGCCCGGCCTGCTTCACCAGCTCGGCGACCCGCGTGGCCTCGGCGAGGTTCCGCGCGAGCGGCTTCTCGGCGGCGATCCCGCGGAGCGAGGCCCGGCCCCGCTGGATCGCGTCGGTGATCTCCTCGACGTTCGCGACGCGGGCGTCGTTGCGCCCGCACAGCCAGACGGCGTCGATCCGCGGGTCTGCGACCATCTCGGCGATCGAGCGGTACACCTGCGCCGGCCCCACGTCGAGACGACGCGCGAGGGCGGCCGCCTCCTCGGCCCGCGCCGCCGTCGGACTCCACACCCCGAGCACGTCGGCGTCCCGCACGGCCTGAAAGGCATGGAGATGGAAGCGCGCGTTGAATCCCGACCCGATGAACCCCACCCCGAGCCGCTTATCCGCCATGCCCGTCGTCCCGCTGCCGCGGGAGCCGGCCGGTCGTCGCCCCGGCGTCAGTCCGCATAGCTCACGCCAAGCTTGGCGAGTGCCTCCGGCGGACAGCCCTTCCACTCCGCGACAAAGGTGTTGCCGACGTAGCGCAGGTCCTGGATGCCGAGCTTGCTCGAATAGAAGCCCGAGGCGGTGAGATCCCGGAGCGCGCTGAAGAAGGCCGCGCCCGCTTGGTGCTCGGCCTTCGCTTTCGCGGGCCACGCGATGTCGTCGAGCACGGCCGTCCGCTCCGGCGCGCTCGCCCCGAGAAACGTCTTCCCGTAGCGACCCTCGCAGGCGTGGTCGAGCCACGCGAGGCCGCCTCGGATCGGCGTCTCGAGCTCGGGCTCGTCACCGAGCATGAAGTCCATGAACTCAGGCACCGCGGCGTCGGTCGCGCTGCCGGAGCGCTCGTCCCTCGGGAGGATCAGGTCCACGAGGAGACGGAGCGTGTCCCATTCGTGGGCCGTGAAGTGTTTCGGCTCGTAGGGCGCCGGGCTGCCGCGCGTGGCGCGCGCGAGCGCCGCCGCCCGCGCCACCGACTCGGGCGCCCAGCGCAGCGCCGCCACGAGCGGCGCTGTCGCGAGCAGCCGGACCGCCTCGCGTCGCTCCATCCCGCGCGGCTCGCCGCGCACGCCGTCCCCTGCCATCAGAGCTCCCCCTTCTTCCGCTGATCAGCGATGTACTCGCTCGTGCGGAGCGAGAGCGCGAGGATCGTCCACGTGGGGTTCTTGTCGGCCTGGGACACGAACGGTCCGCCATCGGTCACGAACAGGTTCTTGCACTCGTGGGCCTGGCACCAGCGATTCGTCACCGACGTCCGGGGATCGTCCCCCATGCGGGCGCCGCCGAGCTCGTGGATGATCGTGCCCCCCGGGTGGATGCCGTAGCCCTTTTCGGGCCCGGGCATCG
>DATLKW010000296.1:0-9162 GCA_035538175.1 Gemmatimonadales bacterium
CAACGGCCCCGGCATCCCGGAGGCGTTGCGTGCCCGCCTGTTCGAGCCCTTCGTCACCGGTCGCTCGGGCGGGACCGGCCTCGGGCTCGCCATCGTGCAACGCGCTGTGGAAGCGCACCGCGGCCTCGTGCTGGTGGATTCCGCGCCCGGTCGGGGCACGACGTTTACCGTGTTCCTACCGGCCGCCCGGCGGAGGGAGGAAGCAGCCGCATGAGCCAGAAACCGTCCATCCTCGTCGTCGACGACGAGGGGGGGATCCTCGACGTCCTCCGCATCCTCCTCACGGGCGAGGGGTTCGACGTGGTGACCGCGCAGGGCGGCAAGGCGGGGCTCGAGGCGTTGAAGAACGCCGCCCCCGATATCGTGCTCACGGACATCAAGATGCCCGGGGTCTCGGGCACGGAGCTCCTCGCCGCCGTCCGCGAGCAAGACCCCGAGACGCCGGTCATCCTGATGACCGCGCAGGCCTCGCTCCAGAGCGCGATCCAGGCCGTCAACCAGGGCGCCTTCTACTATATCCAGAAGCCCTTTTCGAACGACGATCTCGTCGCGATCTGCCGCCGCGCCACGGAGCAGCGACTCCTCAAGGCGGAGAACAAGCAGCTCAAGCAGGAGATCCGGCGCCGTGAGCGGTCGGCGATCGCGAAGCCGCTCGGCAAATCGCGCGCGTTCGCCGAGGTGCTGAAACTCGCCGAGCAGGTGGCCCCCACCGAGAGCACGGTCCTCATCCAAGGGGAGTCGGGGACGGGGAAAGAGGTTATCGCGCGCTATATCCACGAACTGTCGGGACGGGCGGAGGGACAGTTCTTCTCCATCAACTGCGGCGCGCTCCCCGAGAGCCTGCTCGAGTCCGAGCTCTTCGGCCACGTAAAGGGGTCGTTCACGGGGGCCGTGCGGGACAAACAGGGGCTGTTCGCCGCGGCGCGCGGGGGCACCTTCTTCCTCGACGAAATCGGGGAGATGTCCCCGGCGACGCAGGTGAAGCTGCTACGCGTCCTGCAAGAGCGCGAAGCGATTCCCGTCGGCGGGACCGAGGCGATCCCCGTTGACGTCCGCGTCGTGGCCGCCACGAACCGCGACTTGGAGGACGATATCAAGCGCGGCCGCTTCCGCACCGATCTGTACTACCGGCTCAACGTGATCGCTATCCACCTCCCGCCCCTGCGCGACCGCCGCGACGACATCCAAATCCTGTGGGAGGAGTTCCTCGCCCGCATCGCGCGCGAGCGGAGCGAGGCGCCGAAGGCACTCGCAGCTGATGCGCAGCAGGCCCTGTTGGCCTACGACTGGCCGGGCAACGTCCGCGAGCTCGAAAACGCGCTCGAGCGGGCCGTGGTGCTGAGCAAGGGCGATGCCATCCCCCTCGGCGCGCTGCCGGACAAGCTGACCGAACGGCGCGCCGAACCTCTCGTCGCGGAGCGGTCCCATGCGAATCCCACGCTCGACGTCATCGAGCGCGCCTACATCACCTGGGTGCTCGAGAGCGAGGGCGGCAACAAGACCCGCGCAGCCGAAGTACTCGGCATCGATCCGTCGACGCTCTACCGGAAGTTGAGCCGCTACGAGGGTGATGCCACCGGCTGAGCCGGCGGACCCGGTGGGGGCCGCGACCCTCGAGCGCTTGGCCGCCGCCCCGCGTTACAACCGATGGATGTACGAACGCATTGCCCCATGGGTCGGGCGCCGGGTGCTCGAGATCGGCGCCGGGATCGGCAACATGTCGGCGTTCTTGGTCGACCGCGAACGCGTCGTCCTCACCGACACTGAGGCGTTCTACCTCGCTCGCCTGCGGGCCCGCTTCGCCGCCTTCCCGCACGTCACCGTGGCCGAGTTGCGCCTCCCCGCGGGGGATCCCCGACTCGCGACCGAACGACTCGACACCGTCGTCTGCCTCAACGTGCTCGAGCACATCGAGGAGGACCGCGCCAGTCTGCGAACGATCTTCGAGCTGCTCCAGCCCCGCGGCCGCCTCGTGCTGCTCGTGCCCAGCCTGCGCGCCCTGTACGGCACCCTGGACGAAACGCTGGGCCACGTGCGGCGTTACGGCCGCCGCGAGTTACGCGCGAAGCTCGCCGAGGTGGGGTTCCGCCTTCGGCGCCTCGAGTACTTCAACCTGGCCGGCGTTCCGGGATGGTGGTTCGCGGGGCGCGTGCTGCGCCGCCGGTTGATTCCCACGGCGGCGCTGCGCTGGTACGAGGCCCTCGTCCCGCTCTTCCGGCTCGAGTGGCTGCTCCCCTGGCGGGTCGGCCAGTCGCTGATCGCCGTCGGCGAGGTGCCGGCGTGAGCGCCGCCGGCGCCTTGGGCGACCCGCTCCTTTCGGTCATCGTTCCCGCCTACAACGAGGCCTCGACGATCGAGACCGTCGTCGAGCGGCTGCACCGCGTGCCGTTGCGACTCGAGGTCGTCGGCGTGGACGACGGGTCGACCGACGGGACGGGCGCGGTCCTCGATCGCCTCGCCCAGGCCGGACTCGTGCACCGGGTGGTGCACCACCCCGTGAACCGCGGCAAGGGGGCGGCGTTGCGGAGCGGGATCGCGGCCGCGACGGGCCACGTCATCGTCGTCCAGGACGCTGACCTCGAGTACGATCCGGGTGACTTGCCCGGCTTGCTCGGACCCATCCGCGACGGCCGCGCCGACGCAGTCTACGGCTCCCGCTTCCAAGGCGGCCCCCACCGGGTGCTGTACTTCTGGCACACCGTTGGCAACCGGATCCTCACGCTCGTCTCCAACATGCTCACCAACGTGAACCTCACGGACATGGAGACCTGCTACAAGCTCGTGCGGGCCGACGTGCTCAAGCGCCTCCCCCTCACCGCCAACCGGTTCGGCATCGAGGTGGAGCTCACGGCGCGGCTCGCGCAGGCGGGCGCGCGCATCTGGGAGCTCCCGATCTCCTACAGCGGTCGCACGTACGCCGAGGGGAAGAAGATCACCTGGCGCGACGGCCTCGCGGCCCTGTTCCACGTCCTCCGGTACAATCTCTTCCCCCCCCGCCGGCGATCGGGTGAGCGCTAGGCGGCTCGACGCCCTGGTGGCCGCGGCGGCCATCGCGGTGTACCTCGGCGCCCTGTGGAACGGGTTCGCGCTCGACGACGTCCCGATCATCGCGCTCAATCCCCTCGTCGCCCACCTCTCCGGGGCATGGCGCGCGTTCTCCCAGCCGTACTGGCCACCCGATTTCGGCGGCCACCTCTACCGCCCGCTCGTCATTGCGGGCTACGCACTCGACCACGGGGTGGGCACCGCGTGGTTTCACGCTGTGAACGTGCTGTGGCACGCCGGAGCCGCCGTCGCCGTGGCGGCCCTCGCGCGCCGGCTGGTGGACCCCACGGCCGGCGTCGTGGCCGGCCTCCTGTTCGCCGTCCATCCGCTGCACGTCGAGGCGATCGCCAACGTGGTCGGGCGCGCGGAGCCCATGGCGGCGTTGTTCGCGGTCTTGACGATCTACGCGGCCCTTGCGGACTGGCCCGCGGCGTGGAGCCCGGCGGCGTTCGCCCTAGGGTTGCTCTCGAAGGAAAACGCCGTGGTCGCGCCCGCCCTCGTCGTGTGGGCCTGGACCCTCGGCCTTGAGCGGCCGGGGCGCCGGCGGATGATCGCGCTCGTCGCAGGCTGGGGGATCGTGGCTGCGGCGTACGCGGTCGTGCGCTCGCTCGTGCTTCATCCCTACAGTGCGTACGCGAGCGTCGCACCCATGTTCGTCGGGCAGTCACCCACGGCGATTCGGCTCACTGCCGTCGCCGCGCTCGCCGATGTGGCCCGCCTCCTCCTCTTCCCGCTCACGCTGCGCGTGGACTACTCCCCGAACGAGCGCACCATCGTTACCTCGCCCCTCGACTTGCGCTTCGCCGCCGGGCTCTTCTGCCTGCTCGCCTGGGGCGCGCTCCTCGTCCTCGCGTGGCGGCGGGGACGCAAAGTTGAGGCGTTCGGGTTGGGCTGGATCGGCGTTGCTTTCCTTCCGGTCGCGAACCTCGTCTTTCCGGTCGGGTTCTACCTGGCTGAGCGCACGCTGTATCTCCCGTCGGCGGGCCTGGTCCTGGCGGCCGCGGCGACCCTTGCGCACTGGCCTCGCGAGCGGCTGCGGCCCGTGGTCGCCGCCCTGTGCGTCCTCGCGGGCGTTCGCGCGGCGCTCCGGGTCCCCACATGGCACGACGATAGCGCTGTGACCCTGAGCATCCTCGAGGACTCGCCGGCATCGTACGGGGGGCCGGCGCGCATGACGGGCGTGTACCTCGATCACCACCAACCGGAAAAGGCGCTCGCCGCGGCCCGGCTCGCAGCGACCATCATGCCCCGCGACCCGTGGGTCTACGCCGTCGGGGCGGTGGCGGCCTTTGCAGCGGGTCACCCTAGTATCGCCGATTCGCTGATCGCGACGCTCGAGCGCTTCTGCTGGGGTCCCTGCGCGGCCGGGTATTATCGCTACGAGGCGACCCAGGCCCTCGCCCACGGCTATCCCGCCACGGCCGATTCGCTGCTGGCGCACGTCGCCCGGCCCAGAGAGCCGTGAGATGGAGCACAGGGTGAGCGAGCCTTGCGCTCGGCCTGTCGCCTTGCAAAACACCACGGCCGGCGAGTGATTCCGACGGTGCGGAGGGACTCGGCAAATCGCGTAACTCATGTGACGGTAAGTTCTTGTGGTGTTTGCAGGTCCAAGGCATGGGGATTGCGGCTACACCGACCGGTAATGTCCGCTTCGGACGTTCGTGAAGCGATTAACGGTTGGGACTCCAACGGGGGTGAGGACCAGATGAATCGCAAGGGCTTTACGCTCATCGAGCTGCTGATCGTGGTGGTGATCATCGGCATCTTGGCCGCCATCGCGATCCCGAAGTTCGCGAACACGAAGGCGAAGGCCTATATCGCCTCGATGAAGTCCGACCTTCGGAACCTGGTGACCGCCGAAGAGGCCTACTTTGCCGACTCGGTGAAGTACCAAGCCACCCTGTCGAACTGCGCCAGCCCGGCGCCCGCGGGGCAGGTGAACTTCTGCCCCACGACGGGGAACACGGTTGCGGCCGCAGTGGCCGCTGGTGGGTGGAGCGCGACGGCGACGAACATCAACATCACCAACACGTGCTCCGTCTACGTGAACGAAGCGAAGGATCCGGCCGGTATCGCGACCTCGGAAGGCGCGCCGGCTTGCAAGTAACACCGGGTATCTGAACAAGCGGCGGGGATCTTCCCCGCCGCTTGTTCGTTTCCGAGGCGCCTTGCTGGGCATCTTTTACTTGTGAATGCGACGCCACCCTTGCAAAGGTGGCCCGGCCTTGCAATACGCCGTACAACAGAAGGGCGTCGAGCCGGTCCAACGGGACGAGGCGTGATGCGTAAATGATTTGGCGGTAGGCATGTGGTTTGCGTGTTCTAAGCAGGGCAATAGGTGTTGGTTCGAAACTCGGTGCTTTAGGGGAGGCATGATGAATCGGCGTGGGTTTACGCTCATTGAGCTCCTGATCGTGGTGGTGATCATCGGCATCTTGGCCGCCATCGCGATCCCGAAGTTCGCGAACACGAAGGCGAAGGCCTACATCGCCTCCATGAAGTCCGACCTTCGGAACCTGGTGACCGCCGAAGAGGCCTACTTTGCCGACTCGGTGAAGTACAACGCCACCCTGTCCAACTGCGCCAGCCCGGCGCCGGCGGGGCAGGTGAACTTCTGCCCGACGACCGGGAACACCGTGGCGGCCGCAGTGGCGGGTGGTGGCTGGAGCGCCACGGCGACGAACATCAACATCACCAACACGTGCTCCGTGTTCGTGAACGAGGCGAAGGATCCGGCCGGTATCGCCACGGCGGAAGGCGCGCCGGCCTGCCAGTAAGACCTAGGCGGCCAGCAAGAACCATGTAGAGCGGCGGGGATTGATACCCTCGCCGCTTCTTGCTTTCGGGCACAGCGGGCCGCATCCGGCGTGCCGCGTCGAGGCCTTCCCCGCCGCTAGGTTCGCGTGCCTATTCCACCTCCGTGCCCGCCAAGCCAGCGCTCCGCACCGAGCTGCTCTTCTATCTGTCGTTCCTCGCCGCCGCTGCCCTCCTGCTCGGCGTGGGGACCATGGTGCTCGTGACTGCGATCGCCCCCCAGCGCACCTTCATCTTGCTGATCGTCCTTGTCGCCCTCGAAGTGGGAGTGTTCGTCGTGTTCGGCGGTTACTGGGTGCAGCGACTCGTCCTGGGCCCGCTCGCGCGCGTCGTGGCGACGGCCGATGCCGTGGCCGAGGGTGACCTCGCGCGGCGCGCGCCGGACGCCGAGACGCGCGACTTCGCCACGCTCGCCGAGCACCTTAACCGCATGACCGATCATCTGCTGGACGCTCAGGGGTATCTCGTGCGCTCGGAAAAACTCGCGAGCATCGGACGGCTGGCGGCCGGCATCGCGCACGAGGTCGGGAACCCGCTCGGAGCCCTGGGCACCTACGTCGAGGTCCTGCGGCGGCGCGGCGCCGACGCGGAGGTCGTCGCCGGCGTGTCGCGCGAGCTCGAACGCATCGATCGCATCGTGCGTGGACTGCTCGATTACGCGCGCCCGCAGGAGGAAGCGCTCGCCCCCCTCGATCCGGCGGTCGTGGCGCGCAGCGCCTACGCCCTGCTCGATGCGCAGGGGGCGTTGCGACCGGTGCGCCCGAGCCTCGATCTTGCGCCCGAGCTTCCCCAGATTCTCGGGCGGCCCCATCTCCTGGAACAGGCGATCGTGAACTTGGTGCTCAACGCCGTGGACGCCGCCCCGGGTGGCGTGGTGATCGTGGGGGCGCGCCGGTGGGAGTACCAACCCCGAGCGCCGGACGCGAAGCGCGCTACTGACGCGATGGCGGCGCGCTTTCCCCGGGGAGCCGAGCGGCGGCCCGCGCGCGCCGAGTTCGTGGCGGGGCAAGTGGGGACCCTCGTGTTCGTCGCGGACTCGGGGCCGGGCGTGCCGCCGCCTGATCGCGACAAGATCTTCGACCCCTTCTATACCACCAAGGCCCCCGGCCGCGGCACCGGCCTCGGCCTCGCCATCGTGGCGCGTGCCGTGGACGACATGGGGGGCGTCGTGTGGGTGGATACCGCACGCGAAGGAGGCGCGGCGTTCAAGATGTTCTTCCCCCGCGCGCAGCCGCACCCATGACCCGCGTCCTCGTCGTGGACGACGAGCCCGGGCTGCGCCAATCGCTCGGCCTCCTGCTCGCGGACGCCGGATACGAGGTGGTCGCCGAACCGAACGGCGCGGGCGCCCTCGCGCGGGCCCGCGCCGAAGCGTTCGACCTGATCCTGTGCGATGTTCGCATGCCAGACATGGACGGGCTCGCCTTCCTGCGAGCGTACACGCGCGGCGGGGGGGCGGCCCTCGTGATCATGATGAGCGCCTACGGCGGGGAGGAGGCGGCACTCGCCGCGATGAAGGAAGGGGCCTACGACTACATCCCAAAGCCGTTCCGGCCCGACGAGGTTGTGCTCACCCTGCGTAAGGCCGAGGAACGGGAGCGGCTTGGGCACACCATCGCGACACTAAAAGCGCAGCTCGACAGCACTCCGGTCCGGGCCCTGATCGCGGAGAGTCCCGCGATGCGCCAAGCCCTCGAGGTCGTCGCTCGCGTGGCACCCCACCGCACCACCGTCCTCATCACGGGAGAGCGGGGGACCGGCAAGGAGGTCATCGCTCAGGCGATTCACCGCGCGAGCCCGCGGGCATCGGGCCCGTTCGTGGCCGTGAACAGCGCGGCCATCCCGGACGCGCTGCTCGAGGCGGAGCTGTTCGGCTACGTGAAGGGAGCGTTCACCGGCGCCGCGGGCGACCATCCGGGGCTCTTCGAGCAGGCCGACGGTGGTACCCTCCTCTTGGACGAGATCGGGGAGTTGCCGCTCCCGCTCCAGGCGAAGCTGTTGCGCGTGCTGCAAGAGGAGGAGATCCGCCGCGTCGGCGACCAACGCACGCGGCGCGTGGACGTGCGCGTGGTCGCGGCGACCGCCAAGGACTTGAGCGCCGAAGCCACGGCGGGGCGGTTTCGCCACGACTTGCTCGATCGCCTGAACGTCGTCGCCATCCACGTCCCGCCCCTCGCGCAGCGGCGCGAGGATGTCGCACCGCTCGCGCGGCACTTCGCGGCGCAGCTGGGACGCCGCCTCGGACGGCGCGTAGCGCTGAGCGAGACTGCGGTCGCCTGGCTCACCGACCAGCCCTGGCCCGGGAACGTCCGCGCGCTCGAGCACACCATCGAACGCGCGGCGGTGCTCTCCAACGCCGAGATCCTCGAACCGCGGGACCTGGAGACACCGGCGAACACCCGCATCGGGGCTGCGACCTCCGAGGAAGGGGAGCCGGCCGCGGCGGGGAGCGGCAGCCTACGCGACGCGGTCGAGGCGGCGGAGCGCCAGGCGATCACGGCGGCGCTCCGAACCGCCGGGGGGAGCCGCCGCGCGGCGGCGCAACGGCTCGGCGTGAGCCTGAGGACGCTATTCTACAAGATGGAACGCTACGGCCTCTCGTAGCGTCCGCATCCCCTTCGGCCGCGCAATTCGTGCCGGGAGGGCCCCCGACGACTTCCTACGAGTTCGCGCCTCGGGGCCGGCCGAGGCGTGTGGCCGATCGTGATATGCATGCCAAGATTTGCACTCCGCGCAGCGTCTTGCGCGGCCTCCGCTGCACGCTTGACATGTAACTATCTACACCACAATCATTTACGACACGGCATGGCGTGTGCTAATAACCGCCTCGGAATGGAGGCTCTGATGCGTCGATCCGGGTTCACCATAGTCGAGATGGCGATCGTGATCGTTCTGATCGGGCTCCTCACGCTGATCTCGTTTCCCAAGATCCGCAACGGGCTCGACAAAGCGAGCGTGCGTTCCGCGCGCGTCGACGTCGCGACGTTCGTCTCGCTGGCGCGCAACGCCGCCGTGCGGCGCGGCTGCCAGGGGGTGGTCCATTTCGCCTACGGGACGCAGAGCCGCATCTGGGTGACGGCGTGTCCGCGTTACCAGGCGGGGGTCGGCACGGTGGATACGATCGCCTCGATCGACAACCTCGAGAACCGCTACAGCGTCTCGCTGACTTCTACCAGCGACTCGGTGCAGTTCGATCCCCGCGGCCTCCGGATCGTTAACGCGATGACCGTCGTGCACTTCACGGGCAACGTGAACTCAAGCACCGACTCGCTGCTGATCAACCAGCTCGGCAAGGTGGTGCGC
>DATLKW010000297.1:0-5105 GCA_035538175.1 Gemmatimonadales bacterium
CGGACTGATCGGTACCTGTCGCTTCCCACGCGTTGCTCGCGCAGGACGAGCAGGTCATTCAAGCCGCTTGAGGAGCACGGAAACGCGCGCGGTGCGGGTCCAATCCGGGACCACGGTGTAGCTGATCGTCAACCACAGCGAGTCGCCGCGTGTCCGATACACGTACGTCAAGGAAGGCACATCCACGAGGTTCGGAATCCTGGCGACGACTGGATGGACCGTGACCACGGAGTCTCGAACCTCGTACGTCCCGGAATTCGCTCGGAAGGATTCGAACGCCCACAAGCGTTCGACTGCTGCGCCACTGGTCAGGCGGCCGCGGGGTTTCGTCCCCCGGACCCACATCATGCTGTAATAGTTCTTGGTGAACAGATAGACGCTGGGCTGCGGGCCCCTGATGGTCCAGGACGTGTCCGGTCCGAGATAGGTCTCGGCCACGCGCTGCCAGGCCCCCTCGAGCGGGCCTCGCTTGATGGGTGCGGCAGAGTGGAGGCCGACCGCTAAGAGCCCGATTGCCGGAAGCGCCTGCACGGATGCACGTGCGAGTCTCTGCCTGAAGAGCTTCGCCACCACGCGCATTACGGTATGCTCGTTCGCGGCGTGCGGACCCCATCTCGGGCCGGTCTCCGCGCGGCGGCACGGACCGCTTCCCGAACGTCGCGGAACGCATCGAGGGCGGGGCCAATCTCAAATTCCACGCAGTCGTCGGTGGACGTCACGTCGACCGGTTCGGATGACGTGAGAGGGATACCTGCATCCACCCAGTTGTGAGGACCGCTCATCCAGGCACTCCCGTCGGGCGGCGCGGGTCCGCCCCTACCCGTTGAACGTCGCTCGCCCGAACTGATCGATACCCTGGGGCGAGCATCGCGCGGCGGTGCGGCGCGCGTCCGGTGACGCTCGAGGCCCCGCGCGCTCGAGCGTGTTTCAGAGGCAAATGGCGTACCGGAACGGCCTTCCCTCTAACCGTTTCGGAGCTAACGCCTTGAACGACCCGAGACGTTCGTTGCCCCCGCTCGTGTGCTTCGGATCGAGACAGGTGTAACGCGTTGAGGCACGCGCGGTGGCTCGGCGTGCGAGCATGGGGCGTGGTGGGCGCGGCTGTGGTCAAGCGCCTTGGGCGGTCCGCGCGGCTAACTCGTCCGCCGCCTTCCTGGCGCCGAAGCGGCGATAGAGAGCAATGGCTCGCTCCCGGGCGACTCGGGCCTCGACCGGTTCTCCGGTGGCCTCCAAGGCCGCCCCCAGATCACGTTCGATCTCGGCGAGAATCGGCGCGCTGCCGTGTTCCAGGGCGAGCGCCGCCGCCTGGCGGAGCAGCGCGACGGCGTGGACGGCATCCCCCCGCGCGCGCGCCACACCTGCTTGCAGGCGCCACACCTCGGCGAGCCCAGCGGGATAGCGCAGGCGCTCATACGCCGCGGTGGCGCGGGTCAACTCCGCGGCGGCGAGCTCCGTGTCGCCCTCGCGCAAATGCAGCTCGGCGCGCCCGGCCAGCGCCTGGGTCGCAAGGCTCTCGTCCTCCACGTGTTCCGCGAGGCGCAGCGCCTCGTCCGCTGCGGCGTAGGCGCCCACGTAGTTCCCGAGGTCGCGCCAGCTGATCCCGATGTTGTGGTGCGTTTCGGCGATGCCGCGCACGAGGCCGGCTTGCTGATAGGCAGCGAGCGCCAGTTGATAGCTCGCCAAAGCCGCCTGTGGGTCGCCTCGGAGATTCGCAATGATCCCAAGGTTATTGTGACAGCGGGCCTCGGCGGGGTGGTCCCGCAGCGCGCGGGCGAGGTCCAAGGCTGCGGCGACGTGACGCTCCGCGGCGTCCACGTCACCGCGCTCGAGCGCGATCGCACCCTGGTAGTGCCGGGCCCGCAACTCGGCGTGGCGCTCACCTCGGGCCCTCGCGGCCGTCAGGGCCATCGCCGCCCAGCGATCCGCCTCGTCGTGCTCGCCCAGGCGGCCGTGGGCTTCTGCCGCGAGCAGAGCGAACGGCGTCCGGCCTTCGCGCGTCTCGACTGGCAGTGCCGCAAGCCGCTCGAGCATTTCGCGCGGGCGCCCACGTTCGGCGACCGCCGAGAGCTCCCGCAGGAGCGCTGACTCGTCCGACAGGGACGTCGCGATGCTCATGGGCTCAGCTCGCTACCACGCCACCGCGTAATGGGTGAACGAGTAGATCGACGACTCGATTTCTTCCAGCGCCTCGACGTTGGCCGCCCCACCCTCGTACCAGTCTGGACTCGGAGCCTCGTTCTTCCACAGGTCGAGCCGGGCTTCGATCGCCGTGTCGGCTGCGGTGATGAGCCCATCGCCGTCGAAGTCGTGGTTGCTATGGAGGTAGTCGACCCGGAGGAACGCCGGCGCGGCGGGGTTGAACTGGAGACCGGTAGGCTGAAAATCGAAATCGAACTTATGGGGGTCGCGCACCACGATGGAGATCCAGATCGAGTCACCGGGCCCAAAGGCGGTGCCGTTTGGTCGCTTGTACAGCGTGCCCATCGGGACTTGGAAGTGCAGCAGCTCGTTCCCTTGGCCGCCGGTCGCGCTCCGGTAGTACAGGCTGACCTGGGCGTCTTGGCTGAAATACGCGTAGAACCCGACGCTGTCCGCGTACAAGGCCGGCGCGGTCGAATCCTGCACGACGAAGTGCAGTTGGGATCCGGCCACCGGGGGCCGAGGCCCTGCGGAGCCGCCGCAGCCAAGCACGAGCGCGAGCGCCAGGGGGAAGAACAGGAACCGTCGCATAGGTCCGTCCGGCCTCGTTGGAGTCGTTCGGGGCCCGAGGAATCGCAAACGGCGGGCCGTCCTAACGCGTTCTGCCGCAAGGTGATGATCCACACCCCCTAGATCGTGGCGAGTCAATTGCCTCAATTCGCTTCACCCTCCGCATCGCTGTCACTCGCTCCGCCCCATCCCTCCAGCAAGCGCTGTAGGCGCGAGCGCGAAATGCCGAGGCGCCGTGCCGCCTCGGAGCGGTTGCCGCCCGTGACCTCGAGCATGGCAGTCGCGGCGGCGCGCTGGATCTCGCTCAGGGCGGCGGGAAATGGCAGCCGACCGCTCGCCCCCGCGGGCGCTGGGCGCGCGGCGAGCTGCTGCAGGGTGAAGTCGCCCGGGGGCGAGAGCAGCAAGCCCCGCTCGATCGCGTTGCGCAGCTCGCGAATGTTGCCCGGCCACTGATGGGCGAGGAGCGCGCGCCGCGTCTCGGGGGTGAGGGTAGGCTGCGGGAGCTGGTACTGTATGGCGAAGCGGGCAAGGAAGTGTTCGGCGAGCAGGAGCACGTCATCCCCTCGCGCTCGCAACGGCGGCAACTCGAGCGTCACGACGTTCAGTCGGTAATACAGGTCTTCCCGGAACTGTCCCGCCTCGACCGCGGCGGGGAGGTTGGCATTGCTGGCGGCGAGGATGCGGACATTCACGGTCCGGCTCGCGGTCGCGCCGAGGCGGCGAATGGATTTTTGTTCGAGCGCTCGGAGCAACTTGCTTTGCAGCTCCGGGGCGAGATGGTTCACCTCGTCCAGGAACAGCGACCCCCCCTCGGCGACCTCGAACAGACCGGGCTTCGCCGTCTTCGCGTCGGTGAAGGCTCCGCGCTCGTGGCCGAAGAGCTCACTCTCGAGCAGCTGGGCTGGCAGCGCGGCGCAGTTGAGCTCTACAAACGGGGCGGCGGCGCGCGGCCCGCCGTAGTGCAGGGCCCGGGCCAAAAGCTCCTTCCCCGTTCCGGTTTCCCCGGTGATGAGGATCGTCGCATCGCCGTGGGGGACGACGCGCGCGGCTTGCGCGAGCATCGTCTTGAGCGTCGCGCTCGCGCCGATCACTTCGCGGAACGCGTGCGCCTGGGCTTCGAAGTGCGCGAGCGCGGTGCGCCCCAGCGCCGCGCGGCGACGCTGGACCGCGGCGCTGACGGCGCCGCGCAGGCCATCACGGTCGTCGGGCAGGGCAAAGTAGTCGGCGGCCCCGGCGGCCACGATTTGTGCCGCGAGCCGATACGCGGTGGCGGAGCCGACGGCGATGACCGCCACGTCGGCGGGAACCGCGAGCTGGGTCAACAGGGCGGGGACTTCACTCTCGTGCCCGCCGGCGGCCACCAGCACGGCGCCTATCGTGGGGGGCGGCCGCTCGCCGGGAACACCCACCCACTCGCTCAGGGACACGCCCAGCTCTCGGGCGAGGGCGGGCCAGAAGTCGGCGAACGAATCGCTCAGCCGGATGACTGCAAGCTGGATCTCGCCCGGAGCGCTCACCGGTCGGTGCCTTGGGGGGTGGTGCCGAGCGCCCGGGCGGCGCACCCACCCGCTCTTGCCCGGTTCCTGGTGAGCACGTTCACGCGCCGTTCCGCCTCTCGCCGGAGTGCGTCAGGCGCCGCGGCCGCCGCGACGGCGGGAGCCGCCGTCGATCGCTATCGCCTTGCCCGCGCCGACCGGCCTGAAGAGGAGGGCGCGGGCGATCGTGGGAGCGCCAAAGAATCGTTGCACATCGGGACGCGCGAAACTAATGCCGCGCCGTCTCGCGGAGCAAGTGAGACGACGCTGGTCGCGTCGCAGCCTCGCGCCGCGCCTTGAACCCAAGTCTGCACCTCGCGGTGCGAGGACCGCGGGTTGGGCCCCCGCCGCGCGCACGCGCGGGTTCAGCTGAGACTCGGCCGACTTGCGGCGAGCAGGACGGCCGAGTGCTCGATCTCCGCTATCCGCTCCGAGAGACGTGCCAATCGCGCGGCGAACGCGACGGGCCCGACCTCGAACTCCGCGCAATCCACTGCCACATCGTCAGGATCGGAACTGGGGCAGAGCCCGGCGCGCCACCACGCCCGGGAGACACTCTGGGGCCGGGTCATTGGCGCCCCACGGCGGCGGGACGGCTCACCCGGCTGCCAGTTCGTCATCGCCCCAGGCAACGGCGAAGAGTCCATTACATCTGGGACAGCGCATAGTGTCGAGCCGTCCCGTGAGCGCAGCGCGTTCGCAGCAACTTGGACACACGGCGTGGGCCTCTGCGGGGGCGGTGACCGCCCCCGCTGTCGCGACCGGTCGCGCGACGACGCTCCAGCGATTGGGGGCACTGAGGCTCAGGGTGACGTACGCGCGGGGCAGCGTGCGGGGCTGGTTATGAACCTCGAGGACGAC
>DATLKW010000298.1:0-1900 GCA_035538175.1 Gemmatimonadales bacterium
GACCCGCCAGGCGGCCTGCTTGTGCCCCGTGTCCTCGAGCTTGGTCGTGAGCCAATCCTGGACGTACTCGGCCTGGATGACACGCACGGGCCCGAGCTCGCCCGCCGCCACCATTTCGCCCGCTTGGCGCACCATCGGGTACCCGGTGTAGTTGTGCGTGACCCCGAGGATCAGCCCGGTGCGCCGCACGACCCGGACTAAGTCCAGCGCATCCTCGAGCGTCGTCGTCAGCGGCTTGTCGCAGATGACGTCGATGCCGTGGTCCAAAAACGCGCGCGCGATGGCGTGATGGCTGTCGTTCGGCGTGACGATGCTGACGGCCTCGATACCGTCGGGGCGCTTCGCTTCCGCGGCCGCCATCGCGCTGAAGCTCGTGTACACACGGTCCGGTGCAAGCCGCAAGTCCGCACCCGAGTCCTTGGCGCGCTGGGGGTCGGACGACAGGGCGCCGGCGACCAGCTCGTACTGGCCGTCGAGCCGCGCGCACAGCCGGTGTACTCCTCCGATGAACGCGCCGCGCCCGCCACCCACCATGCCGAGTCGCAGCGGGCGAGCCGCGCCGGAGGCTGCGGTCGCGTCGACCATGCCGACTCCGTCAGGCGACGCCGAGCATGCGGCGATTGGCGGCGACGTCGGTGCCTGCGCCCGCGAAATCGTCGAAGGCATGCTCGGTGACGCGAATGATATGGTCTCGGATGAACTGCGCCCCCTCGCGAGCGCCGTCCTCGGGGTGCTTGAGACAGCACTCCCACTCGAGTACCGCCCAGCCGGGATAGTCGTACTGGGTGAGCTTCGAGAAGATCGCCTTGAAGTTCACCTGCCCGTCGCCCAGGGAGCGAAGCCGTCCCGCCCGCTCGATCCACGGCTGGTATCCGCCGTACACACCCTGCCGCCCCGTGGGGTTGAACTCGGCGTCCTTGACATGAAACATCCGGATACGGTCGTGATAGAGGTCGAGATACGCGAGATAATCGAGCTGCTGCAGTACGAAGTGGCTGGGATCGTACAGGATGTTGCAGCGCTTATGACCGCCCACGCGCTCGAGGAACATCTCGAACGTCACGCCGTCGTGGAGATCCTCGCCCGGATGGATCTCGAAGCACGCGTTGACGCCCTGGTCCTCGAACACGTCGAGGATGGGGCGCCAGCGCCGCGCTAGCTCGTCGAACGCCGTCTCGACGAGACCCGCCGGCCGCTGCGGCCAGGGGTAGAAGTAGGGCCAGGCGAGCGCGCCCGAAAAGGTCGCGTGCTCGGTGACGCCGAGCCGGCGCGATGCCCGGGCCGCCAACTTCACCTGCTCGACCGCCCAGGCCGCGCGCGCCGCCGGCTTGCCCCGCACCTCTGGGGCCGCAAACCCGTCGAACGCCATGTCGTACGCAGGGTGCACAGCCACCAACTGGCCTTGGAGATGCGTCGACAGCTCCGTCACCTGGAGCCCGCGCTCGGCCAGCGTGCCCTTCACCTCGTCGCAGTAGGTCTGACTCTCGGCGGCTTTGGCGAGATCGAACAGGCGCCGATCCCATGTCGGGATCTGCACGCCCTTGAAGCCGAGCCCGGCAGCCCACCCGGCGATGGCCGGCAGGCTGTTGAACGGCGGCGCGTCGCCGGCGAACTGCGCTAGAAAAATGGCCGGCCCCTTGATCGCCCTCATTTCTGTCCTCCCCGTCTTTTCTCGGTTCGCCTCGCGCCGGGGACTCCCGGAACGCGGCTAAGCTGCGTGCGGCAGGCGTAGCGGCGCAAGACGACGGACAGCACGGCAGCTCGCGATGTTCGACGTCGGACGCTCCATGCTGCAGGGCGATCAGAACCCAAGAAGCCGTATCGCCGCGCGGGCGCGTTTGCGGTAAGATGCCTCCTGGTCGTCCCATTGGGCTAACCCCTTATCGCCGGAGAGGATGAC
>DATLKW010000299.1:0-2190 GCA_035538175.1 Gemmatimonadales bacterium
CGTGACCGTCGTTCCTCGCCCCAGCGCGCTCGTGAGACCGATCGTCGCCCCCCAGCGTTCGACCAGACGGCGGGCGATGGCGAGGCCGAGCCCCGAACCGCTGGACGTGGTGGAGAACGCGGGGTCGAACACGCGCGCGAGCGACTCGGGACCGATGCCGACCCCGTCGTCCTCCACGGCAAGGCGGCGGCCGTCGTCGGAGACCCGGAGGGTGACGGTGCGCGCGTTGGCGTTGCGGGCGTTTTCGAGCAGGTTCACGACCACTTCCTTGACTTCGTCTCGTCGGGCTTGGACGGGTGCGCCCCCCTTCCCTGCCACGGCGAAGTGCGGACCCGCCTCGGCCCCACCGAGCTGGTAGAGCTGGACGACCTCGCGAGCGACCGCATACACGTCCACGGGCTCAAGCGGCAGCGCGTCTGCGGTGGGGGACGCGAAGCGAGCAAACGCGCGTGCGATGGCGTCGAGCCGGTCGATTTCTGCGAGGATCCGCCCGGCCGTTTCGTCGAGCGTCGCATCGAAGGTGCGGCGATCGCGCGTGCCGCGCGCGCGCTGCAGGTGCTGAATCCCGAGGCGGATCGGGGTGAGCGGATTCTTGATCTCGTGCGCCACCTGGCGCGCCATTTCACCCCAGGCCAGCACGCGGGCGGCGCGCGTGAGCGCCGTTGCGTCGTCCAGCGCGACCACGCAGCCGTCGGGCGTGGGGCCGAGGGACGCGAGCTGCACGCGGATCTGCCGGGGCCCGATGGCGAATTCGTGCTCCGCGATGCGCTCGCGCGGCGAGCGGAGGAACTCGCCCACGGCGTCCCACACCGGATGCCAGTCCGCCGCGACGGCAAGCGGGAGCACGTCGCCGGGGGCGATGGGGGTGCCGAGCAGCTCCGCCGCGCGGGGGTTGGCCATCGTGACGCGGAGCCCGGCGTCGACGGCGATGACGCCGGTGGCGACGTTCGCCAACACCTGCGCCATGCGGCTGCGCGCCTCCTCGATGGCCGCCTGGCTGCGCGTGACGTCGGTCGCCATGCGCTCGAACGCCGAAATAACGGGCTCGAATTCCCGCAGCGCACCCGGTGGAAACGCCGGGAGGGGTGCGCCGCGCCCGACGGCGCCCGCGGCGTCGCGCAGCGCGCTCACCGGGCGCGCGAGCCCGCGCGCCGCGAGGCGGGCCACGCCACCCGTCGCCACGACGCCGACGAGCGTGGCGAAGACGAGACCGAGCGCGAGGTCCTCCTGCTGCTGGTGCACGCGCTCGTCGTCGAGCAGCTGTGGGGCGGCGAGGATCTCCTCCACCTCGGGCGACTCCGCGTGGACGACCAAATAGCCGATCCGAATGGTGCCGCCGGCTGTGCGGAGGTCGCTGATGACCTCGAGCTCGTCGCGCAGGGCCAGGCGCACGAACGCGTCCGGGGCCAGCAGCGGATCGGCCAGTCCGAGCTCGCCGAGCACGGGCGCGCTGATGCCCGTGAGCCTGCCGCCGCGATACAGCCAGAGGTCGGCGCCGAGCCGGTCGCCCAGGTCGGCCATCGAGCGGCCGACTGGGGCGGACCGGTCGGTTCCGATGGTAGCGGTAGCCGCAGCGTCGCGGAGCGTCTGTCGGATGAGGAGGTCGCCGACGCGTCGCGCCTCGTCGCCGAGTCGGGTGAAGCTCCAGACCGCGAACACGAGCAGGGGCCCGACGATCATGGCGCCTAGGGCGGCGGACAGACGGGCGCGGTAGCTCGTGCGGAGCAGCGCGAAGGGCGGCGGCACCCGTGGATGCCACTGCCCGGCGACCGCGAGACTCGCGAGCCAGCACGCCGCCAGGAGGGCGATGTCGATCCCCACGACCAAGGTGCCGCGCACCACGAGGCTCCACGGCTGGCGCAGGTCGATCAAAACGTGCACGTGGCGCACGCCGCCGGGGGGGCCGCCGATGCGGCGTTCGCCGCGCACGCTCCAGCCCGTGCGCGTCCAAATCACGCGCGCGCTGGCGCGCGGCGGTGGCGCGGGGGGAGACAGTACGATCTGGTAGGGAGGCTGGAGCCCCGTCCCCCCCTCGAGGAAGCGGGCGACCCGTGCCGCCGGGATCAACCGGGTCCGGGGTCCCACGCCCACGGTGAGCACCCCACCGCCGGCCAGCGGCGCCACGAGGAGGTAATGGCGTCCGGGGCTCCGGTCGAGGCGCTCCACGCGCGGCCCACGCGCCGTTTCGGG
>DATLKW010000300.1:0-3664 GCA_035538175.1 Gemmatimonadales bacterium
GAGCCCGTCGTAGCGACCGCCGCCGCAGATCGCCCGCAGCCCTTTCCCGGTATCGAAGAGCTCGAACACAATGCCCGTGTAGTAGGCCAGCCCGCGCACGATCGTGAGGTCCACCTGCACGAACTCCGTGAGCCCCATCGCCCCCAACGCCGATACGGCCGCGGCCAGGGGCTCGCCCGCGTCCGCACCGCCCGGCACCTTCGCGAGCGCTGCTTGTACGGCCTCGATCCCGCGCAGGCCAGCGACCTCGAGGGCGAGCGCCACCCCCTTCGCCCCGAGCGCGTCCCCGGTCGCCGTGACGAGCGCCTCGGGCGACTGGCGCTCCGCCTTGTCAATCACGTAGAAGGCGGCGGCCAGCTGCTCCTCTTTGAGCCCCCGCCCCAGGAGCAGCGCCCGCAACACCCGCCGGTCCGAAACCCGCGCCTTCACATCCTGTGGGCCGAGCCCGAGCGCACGCACGATGTCGATCGCGGCCGCGATCAGCTCGGCGTCGGCGAGCGACGCCGCCTCGCCCACGATGTCCATGTTGAGCTGGAAGTGTTCGCGGAGCCGCCCCCGCTGCTGCCGCTCGTAGCGGAACAGCTGCGGAATCGAGAACCAGCGGATCGGTTTCTTCAACGCGTTCGCGCGCGCCCCCACCATCCGGGCGAGCGTGGGCGTCATCTCGGGCCGGAGCGCCACCTGCCGCTCGCCCTTGTCCTGAAAGGTGTAGAGCTGGGCCACGATCTCGGCGCCGCTCTTGTCGGTATACAGCTCCAGCGGTTCGAGCGGGGGGCCGTCGTATTCCTCGAAGCCGTAGCGCCGCGCCACCTCGCGCCAGGTGGCGAAGATATGGTTGCGGAGAGCGAGTTCGTCGGGATAAAAGTCGCGGAAGCCTGGTAAGGCTTGTCCTTGCATCGCACGAAGTTAGCCGACGGGCGCGAAGCCCGGCAAGCGGGCGAGCGCATCACCGACCGTGTGAAACGAGCCGGTAACGATCACCGTCGCGGCATCGGCGCTCGCGCGCTCGAGCGCGCGCTCGAAGTCGGGCTCGACGACGTGCGCCACGCTCAGCCCGCCGAGCTCGCGCTCCAGCCGTCCGAGGTCCCAGCGGCGCCGTTCGGGCGCCGTCTCGGGCGTCGTAAACACGAACGCGTCCACTTCCGGCGCAAGCGCGCCGATCATGCCGAGATAATCCTTGTCCCCGAGCACGCCGACCAGCGCGTGCCGCGGGCGCGGGGGCGCGGCGTCCCGGAGCGCCTCGGCGAGCACCTTCGCCCCGTCGGGATTATGGGCCACGTCGAAAATCCACTTGCCACGCACGTCGAAGCGGCCGGGCACGTAGGCCTGTGCAAAGCTCGCGGGCCAGGTCTCCCCGACCGGCCGGAACGGCGACGGCAACGCATTTAAGGCCGCGAGCGCGACCCAGGCGTTCCCGTACTGATGCGGACCCCGAGGCCCGAGCCGGCGCGCGGGGTGCTCGGGGCCCGGTGGGGGCGGACGCGAGCTGTCGACTAGGATCACCGGCGACGCCCCGAGGCGGGTCGCCTCGGCCGAGAGCACGCTGCGGAGCTCGGGATCGCGCTCCCCCGTCACGAATGGGACGCCCCGCTTCGCCACGCCCGCCTTCTCGCGCGCGATCCCCGCGAGCTCGGTCCCCAGATACTCCGTGTGCTCACGCGCGATCTTCGTCACGACCGACACCATGGGCGTGATCACGTTCGTCGCGTCGAGCCGCCCCCCCAACCCCACCTCGATCACCGCCACGTCCACGCCCCGTGCTGCCAAATCGGCGAACGCGATCGCCGTCGTCGCCTCGAAAAAACTCGCATCGAGCCGCTCGATCTCGGGCTGCAAGAAGGTCGCCCATTCGGCGAAGGCGTCCGCGTCAATCGGGACGCCGTCCACCTCGACCCGCTCCCGCACCGAGACCAAGTGCGGGGACGTGTAAACGCCGACCTTCAAGCCCCGGGAACGCAGCTCCGCCGCCACGAACGCGCAGGTCGAGCCCTTGCCGTTCGTTCCGGCGATGTGCACCGCTGGGTACTGCCGCTCCGGATGACCCAACAGCGCGAGCAACCCCTCCGTCGGTCCGAGGCTCCACTTGATGCGGCTGCCCTGACGGGCAAACAGAAACCGGCACGCGTCCTCGAACGTCAAACGCGGGCTCACCGAGTCCCCGTCATGGCGGTGCGTTACCTTTTCCCTTGGGGTTGCACATCACCAAGGCGAGACCCAGCCGCGCGTGACCCGGCGCACAGCAGGCCGCTCGGGAGCGAGCGTACGCTCACCCTAGTCGATCGGGAACGTGGGATGATCCAGCACCCCACCCCACCTCCCGGGAACCGACGGAATCGAACTTGAGGCCGTAGCGCCCTCCTTGAGTCCTGTTTCCTCCAAACGGGAGTGACGATGCGTACCCTCATGGGAGTCCTCGCCCTCGTGGCGCTGCCGGTCGTGGCGAGCCTCGCTCAGCAGCCGCCGCACCCCGCCGAACCCCCCTGCCCGACGCAACGAAACGCGAACAGCCAGTGCGGGCACAATGACCAGGCGCCCCCACCGCCCCCCCCAGCCTGCGGGGCGACGGTGTCGAGCCCGACCGCGACGATTGGGGGGAACGTGACGCGGGCCGGAGTCGCGGTTCCGGGAGTGTGCGTCCAGGTATTCAACGGCACAACCCTCGTCACGGGCACGCTCACGCTCGCGGATGGGAGCTTCAGCATCGGCGTGGCGCCGCCGTCGACAGGCGCGAACTACCTCGTGTGCCTGGTGGTACCGACGGGGACCACCCAGACCTTCCCCCTCGTCTCCATGGGCTTCCTGGCTTGCCCGTCGGGGGCGGCCGGGTTCTCGGCCCCCCTCACCCCGGGAGGCAGCGCGCTCGGGCTCGCGTACACGCTCTAACAGCGGTGACGGAGCGGTTCACCTAACACGAAGGCCCCGGCGCTGTCGGCCGGGGCCCCTTCGTTCCCTACAACACAACCCTCGCCGCCCGCTGCTCGAAAGGAGTTCGCCCCGGGTCAGTCGGCGGCCTCGGCCGGCTGCCGGCCGGCCATGTGCCGCAACAGCTGGGCGGTCGTGTCCCGAAGCTCGGTCCGCGGCACCACCGCGTCCACCATCCCGTGCTCGAGCAGAAACTCGGCCGTCTGGAACCCCTCCGGCAGATCCTGGCCGATCGTTTGCTTGATCACCCGCGGCCCCGCAAACCCCACCACCGCCCCGGGCTCGGCGAGGATCACGTCCCCTTGCATCGCATAGGAGGCCGACACGCCGCCCGTCGTCGGATTGGTGAGGATCGAGAGGAAGGGCGTCCGCGAACTCCGGAGCCGGGCGATCTCGACCGACGTCTTGGCCATCTGCATCAGCGAGAGCACCCCTTCCTGCATTCGGGCTCCCCCTGAGGCCGAGACGATGATCAGCGGCACCTGCCGCTCCGCCGAGCGCCGCGTGAGGCGCGCGATCTTCTCCCCCACGACCGAGCCCATCGACCCGCCCATGAAGTTGAAGTCCATGACCCCCACGCTCACCGGCATCCCGTCCAGCCGCCCATACCCCGTGCGCACCGCCTCGAGCGGGCCCGCCTTGGCGGCCGCCGTGCCGAGGCGCTGCTGGTAGTTCTCGAAATGCAGGGGATCGGTGGAGCGGAGCTTGGTGTCGAGTTCGTGCCAGGACCCTTCGTCCACCA
>DATLKW010000301.1:0-1866 GCA_035538175.1 Gemmatimonadales bacterium
TACTCGATGAGCTGGCGTTCCGCCGCGAGGTCAACCCGGGGCGGCTGGCCTCCGACGAAGCCGTAGGCCGCCTCCCACAGGGCCGAGCCCCCGAGCTCGGGCCTCGTCGTCCCGAGGAGGAAGACAGCGTCGCCCGGCGTGCGGGCGTGGCTTGGGACGGCGCGCTCGATGCGGGTGAGGAGGCCCACCATGCCGACGATCGGTGTGGGATCGATGGCGCCCGCGGGGCTCTCGTTGTAGAACGACACGTTGCCGCCGGTGACGGGTGTGCCGAGGGCGCGGCACGCGTCCCCGAGCCCGCGCACGCTCTCCTGGAACTGGTGAAACACGGCCCGGCGCTCGGGGCTCCCGAAGTTGAGGCAGTTGGTGATCCCAAGCGGCCGCGCCCCGGTGCAGGCGACGTTGCGGGCCGCCTCACAGACAGCGGCCTTGCCCCCTTCGTAGGGATCGAGGCGCACGAAGCGGCTGTTCCCGTCGACGCTTAGGGCGAGGCCGAACGCCTCGTCGGGGACGCGCAGCACACCCCCGTCGCCCCCCGGCGCCAGCACGGTCGCGGCCTGGATGGTCGAGTCGTACTGCTCGTAGACCCAGCGCTTCGAGGCGATCGGGGGATAGTCGAGGAGGGTGAGGAGGGCCTGGGCCGCGTCCTGGGGCTCGAGCGCTCGCGTCCGGGGTGCCGGGTGCGCGGCCCGCAGACTCGCCGCGGCCGGATCCTCGTTCGCCTCCGGTGTGTAGACGGGGCACTCCTCGACGAGGGGCTTGGCTGGGATGGCGACGACTGGCTCGCCCTGCCAGGTCGCCCGGTAGATGCCGTCATCCGTGACGTGGCCGATCGGGGTGGCGTCGAGTTCCCAGGTCGCGGCGATCGCCTGGACCGCGGCGACGCGGTCGGCCTTCGCGACGACGAGCATGCGTTCCTGCGACTCGGAGAGCAGGATCTCGTAGGGGGTCATGTTCGGCTCGCGCGTGGGTACGCGGGCCAAGTCGAGTTCGACGCCTACGCCGCCTTTCGCCGCCATTTCGGCCGACGAGGAGGTGAGGCCGGCGGCGCCCATGTCCTGGATGGCGACGATGTGGCCCGAGGCGATGAGTTCGAGGCTCGCCTCGAGGAGCAGCTTCTCCGTGAACGGGTCGCCCACCTGGACCTGGGGGCGGCGCCGCTCGCTCTCCTGGGTGAGTTCTTCGGACGCGAACGCCGCGCCGTGGATGCCGTCGCGCCCGGTGCGCGACCCGACGACCAAGAGCACGTTCCCGACTCCGTGGGCCGCGGCGCGGATCAGGTCGCGCTCCCTGGCGAGCCCAACGCACATGGCGTTGACGAGGGGATTGCCCGAGTAGCTCGACCCGAAATCGACCTCGCCTCCGAGCGTGGGGACGCCGACGCAGTTGCCGTAGTCGCCCACGCCCCGGACGACGCCGGAGAAGAGGTAGCGATTGCGTGCGTCGTCCAAGGGGCCGAAGCGCAGGCTGTTCAAGAGCGCCACCGGCCGCGCGCCCATGGTGAAGACGTCGCGCAGGATCCCGCCCACGCCCGTGGCGGCGCCCTGGTAAGGCTCGACGGCGGAGGGGTGGTTGTGAGACTCGATCTTGAACACCACGACCCAGCCCTCAGGGAGGCGGAGCGCCCCGGCGTTCTCGCCCGGGCCTTGGACGACCTGGGGTCCCGTGGTGGGCAGGCTCTTCAAAACCGGGCGCGAGTGCTTGTAGGAACAGTGCTCGCTCCACAGGGCGGAGAAGACGCCGAGCTCGGCGAAGGTTGGCGTCCGACCGAGGAGCGCGGTGATGCGGGCGTACTCCGCGTCGTTCAGGTTGTGCTCGCGGACGAGCGCGGGGGTGATCGGGGGGTCACCCGGGTACGGGCGTGGC
>DATLKW010000302.1:0-3110 GCA_035538175.1 Gemmatimonadales bacterium
CGGCGGACCAGCGCCGGCCGGATGGCGTCGCTCACGTACCTGGCTCCTGTTGTGGCTGTCGTGCTGGGATGGGCTTTGCTGGGCGAGAAGCCGCCATGGCTCGCCCTGGCGGGTGGCGCGCTCTGCCTCGCCGGCGTCTACCTGGCCCGCCGGCGGTGACCTCCCTACCTCTTGATGCGCTGGCCTGCCGGTGTGTCGATGACCGTCACGCCGCGGCGGGCCAGCTCGTCACGGAGCTCGTCTGATCTGGCGAAGTCCTTTTCGATGCGTTGCTTCTTGAGCTCCTCGGGCGTCTGGAAGCGGGCCGGGAGCCCGGTTTCGAGTTGGCGGAAGCGGACATCGTGGAGGCGGGCGGCGTAGACGTGGTTGCCGGTGATGCGGCCGCCCGAGTGGTGGCACAATTCGATGGCCCGATCGACCGCCCAGTCCGACGGCGCGGAGTTGTCGACCGGGACGAAGATCTCGCGGTACACCGACACCTCCCCTGTCATCGTGCGGGGCGGGCTGGGCATGCACGCGCCCTCTCGCCGGGCCCGGGGGGATCCGCCGGGTTCGGTGCCATGGGTGGACCGAGAGGCGCGAGTGTCTGTCCGAGCGTCAGGCGGACCGGAGTCCGCCAAAGCAAGCAGTGCCGTGCGACTCGACGGGCGAGTATGGCCCCCCGCCCGGGGCGCTGTCAAGTCGGGCTAGGGGACGAGCTGCGCACCGGTGGCGTCGTAGACGGTGATCGCGTCGACGGGGCAGGCGTCGCACGCGCGCAAGAGGCGCGTACGCTCGACCTGCTCGGGCGCGAGGAACGTCGCGATCGTGTCGGCGTCCAGATGGAACGCCTCGGGCGCTTCCTTCACGCAGTCGCCGAAGCCGACGCACTGGTCGCGATCGATCACGACGCGCCAGCCGTGCACGATCCGTTCGTCGAGCGTCACCTCACATGCCCTCGAGGCCGAGCTCGCTGCGCGCCGTGTCCATCACCGCGGGGGTGATCTCGGCGATGCCGCGCTCCTTCGCGTAGTCCAGGTAGATCCGCTTCACCATCCCGCGCACGAACCCAGGCACGCGGGCGAGGCGTTCCTGCGCCGCGGCCGACCAGTGCGGCCCGGCCGGTGCTGGGTCCGGTCGCGCGGCGTCGTCGAAGGCTTCGTCCCGGCCGGTCGTCACCATGCCGCGCACCGTCTCGAGCGGCTGCGGCGGCACGGTCGTCCCGCCGATCTTCACGCCCAAGGACGCCACGAGCTGCGTCTCCATCGGGTTCGTGAGCAGCGCGATGACGCGACCGCACCGGGGGCAGCGGAACGCCGCCGCGAGGGTCCCATCGCCGGGGAGGCGCCGCTCCTCGAACGTCAGCTGCTGGTCGCACTCCACGCACAGGAACTTCATACCCGGAGCGCGAGCTCCCGCCAGGTCTCCGCCGCCGGGTGCCAGGGAATGCGCGCCAGCAGCGGGACCCCGAACTCGGCTGCGAGTGCCGCGCCCGCGTCCCCGGCGAAGGGGCCGCCCACCATGTTCTCGATCACACCGACGAGCCCCGCGCCGCGTGCGGCCGCGGCGTGCATGGCGCGCCGCACGGCGTCGCGCGACTCCGCGGTGGGAATCGTGACCGTGAGCACGGCGGGAGGCGCCGGCAGGAGCTCGACCAGCTCCTGAAAGCGCTGCACTCCCGGGGGCAGGTCGACGAGCAGCCGATCGAGCGGTCCCCACGCGACGTCGGCCAGGAATTCCCGCAGCGCCGCCGTTTCGAGCGTCTCGCGCCAGACGTGGCTCTCGGTCTCGGGCCCGCGGAATCCAAGCGGGCGGCCGTCGGCGAGGAGGAGCGCCATGGAGAAGCAGCGCACGCCGTCCGGGTTCACCGCCGGCTCGACGCCGTCGGGGCGCACGGTGCATCGCGCCCGGGCGAGCTCGAGGAGCGCCGGGATCGTCGGGCCGTTCAGGTCCGCGTCGAGGACGCCAGTCGCCACGCCGCCGCGGGCGAGCGCCCGGGCGAGCCCAGCGGTGACGAAGCTCTTGCCCACACCGCCCTTGCCGCTCATCACGGCGACCACACGCCCGACGGTCGCCACGCGCGCCGCGACGCGGCGGCGTTGGGCGTCGATTTGCGCCGCGAGACCGGATCGATCGGCCTCGGTCAACTCGTGGTACGTGCGGATGTTCAGGGGCATGGGCCGGAAAGATGTGCTCCTCGCCGCGGCACCGCCACGCGGCACGCCCCAAACGTAGCGGCGCGGCGGCGGGTCAGGCTAGCTTTCCGGCTGCATGCTCGACGAACTCAAGGGCAAACTCCAGGTCGAGGTGGAGCGCCTCAACCACGAGCTCTCCTTCGTGCTGCCGCGGGAAATCGAGCGGGCGCGCGCCCACGGCGACCTGCGCGAGAACTCCGAGTACAAAGCCGCGCTCGAGCGCCAGCAGTTCGTGACCTCGCGCCTGAGCCACCTCCGGCTCCGGCTCTCCAAGCTCTCAAACGTCCGCGAAGCCGACATCCCCCGCGACCGCGTCGGGTTCGGATCGCGGGTGACGGTGCAGGACGTCGACACGAAGAAGCGGGAGATCTACGCGTTGACGCTCGGAGAGTTCATCGAAGGGGACGACGACGGCGACGAGCTCCCCGTCTCGATGGCCTCGCCCCTCGGGCGGGCGCTCGTGGGCGCCAAGGTCGGCCAGTCGGTGACGACGGCGCTGCCCAACGGGCAGCGGCGGCTGAAGATCGTGGAGCTTGAGACCGTCCACGACCTCGCCGAGAAACGCCCCTAGAGCTCCCGGTGGAACACGATCGGGCCGGTCGGACTGGCGGAGCCGGTCCGCGGCTCGATACTCATCGCCGCGCCGAGGACGCGCCCGCTCGACGCCGGCATTGGGAGCGCCATCACCATGGGGCGCTCCTGGTCCATCGGCATTAGTGCCGCCGTCACCATCCCCTTGTCGGTGATAAACCAGAGCTGGTAGGCCTGGTCGCGCGCGTTCAAGGCCAGGCCGTCGCAGCGCACGAGCCAGCGGTGTCGCGCCTCGTCGGCGAAGATGGTGACCTCCCCGACGCGGCCTCCGGTCGAGACGGGGATCTGGACGAGCCGCGTCTGCGCGCCGTGGATGAAGCTCGCGAGCGTATCCTCGAGGGCCCC
>DATLKW010000303.1:0-14198 GCA_035538175.1 Gemmatimonadales bacterium
CTCGGGAACGTCGGGAAGTTCGAAGCGGTGATGCCGCAGGTGAAGAAGCAATTCAAGTGCCGGAATTTCTGACGTCCCGACGGGCGAGGCATTGAATTGACCTCTCGCGCGGCCTATATTGCCCGCTCCGTCGCAGGGGGCTGTAGCTCAGCTGGTTAGAGTGCCGGTCTGTCACACCGGAGGTCGCGGGTTCGAGCCCCGTCAGCCCCGCCTGAACCCGCCTCGCGGGACGACGCGTCCGGCCCCGTCTGCCACGGCAGGCGGGGCTTTCGTTTTCAGCGAAGGGAAGGCCACGGCCATCTATCATGTCCCGGTCCTCGCGGACGCCGTGCGCGCCTGGGCCCAAGGGAGTCAACGCGCCGTGGACGCCACGGTGGGCGGCGGCGGGCACGCGGGGCTCCTCCTCGAGGCCGGCGCCCAAGTCCTGGCGGTCGATCGCGACCCCGAGGCGATCGCCGCCGCGCGCGCCCGGCTCGGCGAACAGGGCATCCGCTACTCCACGGGCCCCTTCGGCTCGGCGAAGGTGCTCGGCACCATCGAAACGTTCCGCCCGGACCGCATCCTCCTCGACCTGGGGGTCTCCTCGCATCAGCTCGATGCCGATGCGCGGGGCTTTACCTTTCGTCCCGGTGCGCCCCTCGATATGCGAATGGCCGCCGGGCGGGGCGTGACGGCGGCCGACGTGCTCAACACGTGGCCGGCCGAACAGCTCGCCAGCGCCTTCGCGGCGCTCGCCGACGAGCCGCGCGCCCGCAAGCTCGCCCGCGTGATGGAGAAACGGCGGGCCACAGCGCCGTTCGCGACGAACGACGATCTCGTCAACGCGATTCGCGAAACGCTCGGGCCGCGCTCGGGACCGCCCGCCTTCGCCCGGCTGTTCCAGGCGCTCCGCATCATCGTGAACCAAGAGCTCGAACAGCTCGAACTCGCCCTGCCGGCGCTGCGCGCCGCCCTCGTCCCGGGCGGCCGCCTCGCCGTCATCAGCTACCACTCGGGCGAGGACCGGATCGTCAAACACGCCTTCCGCGACTGGGGCCGGTCGTGTGTGTGCCCGCCGGGCCAACCCGTCTGCACCTGCCGCGGTCGCCCGCTCGGCCACGTGCTCACCCGCAAGCCGATCGTGCCCGGGGCGAGCGAGCGCCGCGAGAACCCGCGCGCGCGCTCGGCCCGCCTGCGCGCCTTCGCGGTTGCCGCCGATGATTAGAGGGCGACACTGGGTCGCGGCCTGGCTCGCCGTGTTCCTCGCGGCTACATGGGTGGTGTACGCCCGGCAGACGGCCGCGATCCGGACCGCGCGCGAGCTCGCGGAGTTGCGCGCGCGCCGCGCTACCCTCGAGGCGCACCGCGCCGATCTCGAACACCGCGTCCGCGCCGCCCAGAGTCGCAGCGTGCTCGTGCCCCACGCGGAGCGCCACCTGCGACTGCACCTCCCGAGCGACAGCGAAATCGTCCTCCTGCCACAGCCGGACGGGTCACACTAGCGATGGCGAAGGCCGCCGCGCGGCTGCAAGTCGTAGAGGTGGGGGTGTTCGCCGCGCTGGGACTGCTCGCCGCGCGCGCCGCCCAGGTGCAGATCGGCCAGGGACGCCGCTGGGCCGAGGAAGCGCAGGCGACGCGCACCGAACGCATCGTCCTCGCCGCCCACCGCGGCGCCCTGCTCGATCGCCATGGCACCCCGCTCGCCCTCTCCCAGGAGACCTACCACGTAGGCGTCGCTCCGAACGAGCTGCGCGACCCGGCGGCCGACGGCGCCCTCATCAGCCGCCGCCTCGGCCTCGCGCCCCGCGCCTGGCACGAGGCCCTCCACAAGCGCTACGCCTACTTCGCCGGACCGTTCAGCGGCCTGGAAGTGCAGCCGCTCCGAGCGGTGCGAGGCGTCCACCTCGAGCCAGTGCTCAATCGCTTCTATCCGGCCCCCGACTTCGCGCGCGCCGCCGTCGGTCGCGTCGGGGACGACGGCCACGGCGCCTCGGGGCTCGAGCGCACCCTCGACACGCTGCTCGCCGGCCGGCCGGGCGCCGCCGTGGTACTCAAGGACCGCGCCGGCCGCGAGTACGAATCGCCGGCCCGCGTGATCGCGACCCCCGTGTCGGGGCTCGACGTCGTGCTCACGCTCGACGCCGATCTCCAAGAGATCGGCCAGCGCGCGCTCGACGATGCCCTGCGCCGCATGGACGCCGACGGCGGCGACGTCGTGATGCTCGACCCGGCCACGGGCGAAGTGCTCGCCCTCGCGTCGCGCCAGCGCGATGGCGCCGCCCGCCCCACCGCCTTCACCGACACCTTCGAGCCCGGCTCCATCGCGAAGATCTTCGCCGCCGCGGCCCTGCTCACCTTTCAACGCGTCCGGCCCACGGACCGGGTCTCAGGCGAGGGGGGGCGATACCGCCTGCCGGGCCGCACCATCACCGACGAGCAACCTCTCGCGGAGCTCACCCTGGCCGACGCGATTCGGGTCTCGAGCAACATCGCCATGGCGAAGTTCGTCACGCGCCTTGCCCCGGAGGAGCAGTACAGCGTGCTCCGCGACTTCGGCTTCGGCGCGAGCACCGGCATCGAGTTCCCCTCCGAGGCCGCGGGCCGACTGCGTCCGCCCGCCGAATGGACCCGCCCGAGTGCCGCGAGCCTGGCGATCGGCTACGAGCTCGCGGTCACCCCGCTCCAGGTCGCGGCGGCGTACGGGGCGTTGGCGGACGACGGCATCCTGCTCGCCCCGACGCTCGTGCGCGAGGTCCGGCGACGGGACCGCGTGCTCTATCGCCACCGGCCCGAGGCCGTGCGGCGCGTGGTGACGCCGACGGTCGCGGCCGCCCTCCGCGAGCTGTTACGGGGAGTGGTAGAGAGCGGCACCGGCGCGGAGGCCGCCTTGACGAACTTCCCCGTCGCCGCGAAAACCGGCACCGCGCATCGGGTCGTCAACGGCCGCTACGCGCCGGGGGAGTACACGGCCTCGTTCGCCGCGTTGTTCCCGGCCGACCAGCCGCAGCTCGTGCTCGTCGTCAAGATCGACCATCCGCACAAGGGGAGCTACTTCGCCGCGCAAACGGCGGCCCCGGTCACCCGCTCCATGCTCGAGCAGGCGCTCGCGGCGCGAACCGTAGCGCTCGATCGGGCGCGGCTCTCCACCGCCGCGCCGCGCGCGGCCGCCACCCCGCTCGAAGAGAGCGGGGGCGTCGTGCCGTATGTCGTCCCCTGGCCGTATCGCCCCGATACCGCGGGGCCCGGGCCGCGCAGCGCCGTGCCCGACGTCTCGGGGCTCGGCATGCGGGATGCCGTGCGAACGCTGCACCGCCGCGGCTTCCGCGTGACGCTCCGCGGCTGGGGCTACGCCGAACACACGTGGCCGGCCGGAGGGGACAGCGCCGCAGTCGGCTCCACGGTTACGTTGTTCGCCGACCCCTACCACCGGCGGACCGAGGCGAACCCCTCCTCCGCGCAGCACGGCGCGTCGCCTGCCCCCCCGCGGCAGCGCCGCCCATGAACCGCCTCGCCGAGATCGTCGCCGCGCTCGACGGCGGGGCCGTGCTCGTCGGCACGCCCGACCTCCACACCTGGCCCGTCATCACCGGCCTGACCGCCGACAGCCGCAAGGTGACGCCCGGCATGCTGTACTGCGCGGTGCACGGCGCCACCCAGGACGGCCACGCGTTCGTCGCGGCCGCTCACGCGGCGGGCGCGGTGGCGGCGCTCGTGGAACGCGAGCAGCCCGTCGACCTGCCGCAGATCCTGGTACGCGACGGGCGGCGCGCCGCCGCCCTCGCCGCCGAGACGTGGTACGGACGACCCGGCGCGCGCCTCGACTTGGTCGGCGTCACCGGCACCAACGGGAAGACGACCTCGGTCACCCTGCTGCGACACGTACTCGGCGCGCTCGAGCCCATGGGCGCGATCGGCACGCTCGGGGCGATCGATCCCGCGGGCGCCGCCGTGCCGAGCGAAGCCGGCAACCTGACCACGCCGGGCCCGATCGATCTCCAGGCGACCCTCGCGGCCTTGGTGGAGCGCGGAGCCCGCGGGGCGGCGATGGAAGTGTCGTCCCACAGCCTAGACCAGGGACGGGTGGACGGGCTCGTGTTTCGCGCCGCCGTGTTCACCAACCTGACGCGCGATCACCTCGATTACCACAAGACCGTGGAAGAGTACTTCCGCGCCAAAGCGAAGCTCGCCCAGTACCTCGCCCCCGACGGCCTCGAGGTAGTCAACGCCGACGACCCGGTATGGGGACGGCTGCGCCGCGACCACCGCCGCGTCACCTTTGGCGAGATGGGGGGCGACGTCACGGCGCGCGGGGTGACCCTCGACGCCGAGGGGGCCCGGTTCGAGCTCCGGACGCCGATGGGAAGCGCCGCCGTGCGCCTTCCCCTACTCGGGCACTTCAACGTCTCGAACGCGCTCGGCGTCGCGGCCTGCGCCTGGGGCCTCGGCGTGCCGCTCGATACGATCGCCGACCGCCTCACCGCGGCCCCGCAGGTCCCCGGTCGTATGGAGCGGCTGGCCGAGCGGCCGTGCATGGTCCTGCGGGATTATGCCCATACGCCCGATGCCCTCGAGCGCGCCCTCGAGACGCTCCGCCCCCTGACGACCGGACGGCTTCTCGTCGTCTTCGGCGCGGGCGGCGACCGCGACCGCGGCAAACGAGCCCCCATGGGGGCGGTGTGCGTCCGCCTCGCCGACATCGCGATCGCCACGTCCGACAACCCGCGCACCGAGGATCCCGAGAAAATCCTCGACGACGTCGAAGCGGGGATGCAGGCGAAGCCGCACTACCGCGAGGCCGACCGCCGCCGGGCGATCGCGCTCGCCCTCGGGCTCGCGCGGCCCGGCGATACGCTCCTCCTCGCCGGCAAAGGGCACGGGACCTACCAGGTCATCGGCACCGACAAGGTGCCGTTCGACGAGCGGACCATCGTGACAGAGCTCGGAGCCCAGTGACGGTCTGGACGAGCGCTCGCGTCGCGGAGGCGCTCGGCGTGCGAGCACCCCCGGCGGCGGCCGGCACGTTCGCGGGCGTGTCCACCGACACCCGACAGCTCCCGCCAGGCTCCCTCTTCGTCGCCCTCCAGGGCGATCGCTTCGACGCCCACGCCTTCCTCAACGAGGCGAAGGCCAAAGGCGCCGCCGCCGCCGTCGTGCGACAGGGCACGCCAGCCGTGGACGAGCTGCCACTCTTCCACGTGCCGGATACGCTCGCCGCGCTCGGCCTCCTCGGCCGCGCGCGACGGCGGATGCTGCCGCCGGGGAGCCCGGTCGTCGGCGTGACGGGCTCGAGCGGCAAGACGAGCGCGAAAGAGATGATCCGGGCGGTGCTCGCCACTGCCTACCGCGTGCACGCGACCGGCGGCAATCTGAACAACCTGGTGGGGGTGCCGCTGACCATTCTCGCCGCGCCGGACGAGACGACCGCCCTCGTCATCGAGGCGGGCGCGAGCGTCCCGGGGGAGATTCCCCGGCTGCGCGCCGTGATCGAACCCACGGTCGCGGTCATCACCAACGTGGGCTACGCGCACGTCGAAGGGTTCGGCTCCCTGGCAGGCGTGATGCAGGAGAAGCTCGCTCTCGCCGCCGGGGTCGGGGTCACGGTGGTGGGCACCGATCCCCCTGAGCTCGCGGCCGCCGCCCGACGGCAGGGCCGGACAGTGGTCGCGGGGACCGCCGCGGCCGCAGCAGTCCGGCCCGACGCGGCCGAACTCGGCGACGACGGCCATGCGCGTCTGACCTGGCAGGGCACCACGGTCACGCTCCCGGTGGTCGGCATGCACCAGGTCGAGAACGCCATGCTCGCGCTCGCCGTAGGACGCGCCGTCGGCACGGATCCGGCCCGCTCCGTGAACGCGCTCGCGAGCGTGCGCCTGCCGGGCGGGCGGGGGGCCATCCTCGAGCTCGGCGGCCTCACCGTCATCGACGACACGTACAACGCGAACCCGGGCTCGCTGCACTCGGCGCTCCAGACCGCCCACTGGCTCGCCACCCGCCGCCACCGACCCCTGGCGGTCGTGGTCGGGTCGATGTTGGAGCTCGGGCCCGAGAGTGCCAGATTGCATGCGCTCGCGGCGGCCGAGATCGCCGGCCTCCACCCCGCGCTCGTCGGGGCGGTGGGCGCCTTCGTCCCGGCATTCGAGCCGCATCGCGCCGCGCTCGGGCGGCGGCTCATCGTCGCCCCCGACGCCGAGCGGCTCGGCCCCGAGCTCAAGCGAGCGCTCCGGGGCGACGAGATCGTGCTCGTCAAGGCGTCGCGCGGCGCCGCCCTCGAGCGCGTGTTGCGCTACCTGACCTGAAAGGGCGGACGACCGGACGTGCTCTATCACCTGCTGGTACCGCTCGCGAAGCAGTACATCTTCTTCAACCTGTTCACCTACATCACCTTCCGCACGGCGTGTGCGGTCGTGACGGCGCTCTTCCTTGCCTTCCTCCTCGGTCCCGACATCATCGCGCGGCTGCGCGCCCACAACGTGGGCCAGGTGATCCGGGCCGAGGGCCCCGCGAGCCACCACCCCAAGCGCGGCACCCCCACCATGGGGGGCCTCATCATCATCCTCGCCACGGTGGTGCCTACCCTGTTGTTCGCCCGGCTCGACACCCGCTACGTGATCGTCGCCGTCGCCGCCACCCTCTGGATGGGGGCGATCGGGTTCGTCGACGATTATCTGAAGATCGTGCGCGGCAAGTCGCAGGGCCTGGTCGCCCGCTGGAAGCTCGTCGGCCAGATCTCGTTCGGGATTGCGCTCGGCGTCACCTTGGTGCGCTGGCCCCTCGCCCCCGACCTCCCCGCCGCCTCCACCCAGCTCCCGGTGTTCAAGTACATCCTCCTCGTCATGCCGTGGCCGTTGTACACGCTGTTCGTCACGGTGGTCGTCACGGGTAGCTCCAACTCCGTGAATCTGACCGACGGCCTCGATGGACTCGCGACCGGGCTCACCGCCATCGCGGCCGGCGCCTTCGCCATCTTCGCTTACCTCTTCGGCCGCATCGACGCGGCCCGGTGGCTCCTCGTCTACTACCTGCCCGGCGCGGGCGAGCTCGCGATCTTCTGCGGGGCGCTCGGCGGCGCCGCGCTCGGCTTCCTCTGGTTCAACGCCTACCCCGCCCAGGTGTTCATGGGCGACACCGGGGCCCTCGCCATCGGCGGGGCGCTCGGGACGGTCGCCATCATGCTGAAGGCGGAGTTCCTGCTGCTCATCGCGGGCGGCGTGTTCGCGGCCGAAGCCGTCTCGGTGCTCGTGCAGATGGGCGTGTACCGCTGGTACAAGCGGCGCTATGGCAAGGAATACGCCGATGCCCACCGCGTCTTTCGCATGGCCCCGTTGCACCACCACTTCGAGAAACTCGGCTGGGCCGAGCCGCTCGTCGTCACGCGGTTCTATATCTTGGGGGCCATGTGCGCCGCCATCGCGCTCGCGACGCTGAAGGTGAGATGATTCCCGAGGCCTGGCGCCGGGGGATCGTCGCGGTGGTGGGCCTCGGGAAGAGCGGCGTCGCGGCCACGCGGCTCCTGGCTGGGGCAGGCGTGCCCGTGTACGCGAGCGACGCCGCGGCCCAGCCCGCCGACGCCGACACGCTCGCCGCGCTCCGGCGGCTCCCCGGCGTGACGGTCGACCTCTCCCACCACGACCTGGAACGGATCCGCGCCGCCACCGCCGTGATCGTGTCACCGGGCGTGCCGCCCGACGCGCCCCCGGTCGCCGCGGCGCGCGCCGCCCGGGTGCCGATCCTTTCCGAGATCGACCTGGGGTTCGGGGAACTGGCCCCCTCGGGCACACGCGCCATCGCGATCACCGGCACGAACGGCAAGACCACCACCACGGCGCTCGTCGCGCACCTGCTGCGTCGCGGCGGGGTCCTCGCGGAAGCGGCTGGCAACATCGGTCGCCCGCTCGCCGACATCGCCGTCCGCGGCGAGCACTACCAGTGGCTCGCCATCGAAGTGTCGTCGTTCCAACTCCACGACAGCCCGCACTTCGCCCCTGACGTCGGGATCCTCACGAACCTCGCCCCCGACCACCTCGACCGTTACCCGAACGTGGACGCGTACTATGCGGACAAGCGGCAGCTGTTCCGCAACGCCCGGCCCGAGAACCTGTGGGTGCTGAACGGCGATGACCCGGCCGTCCTCGCGCTCGGCGCGGGCGTCGCCGGGCAGCGCCGCGTGTTCTCGCTCGCGCGCGCCGCCGACGCCTGGTATGACCGCGCCGCCGGGCGCCTGCGGCTTGCCGACGACGTCGAGCCCCTGCTCGCGCGCGACGAGCTCCCGCTCTTGGGCGACCACAACGTGGCCAATGCCCTGGCCGCCGCCCTCGCCGTGCGGGCCGCGGGCGTGAGCCCGGCGGCGATCCGCGACGGGCTGCGCTCCTTCCGCCCGCTGCCCCACCGCCTCGAGCCCGTGCGCGAGGTGGGGGGCGTCCTGTGGATCAACGACTCGAAGGCCACGAACATCGCGTCCACCGTCGTCGCGATCGAAGCGATGCAGCGACCGTTCGTGCTGCTCCTCGGCGGCCGCCACAAGGGCGAGCCCTACACGCGGCTTGCCCCGCTGCTCAAGGGGACGTGCCGGCTGGTGATCGCCTACGGCGAGTCGGGCCCCCTCGTGGCCCAGGACCTGGCCGGGCAGGTACCGATCGAGCGGGGCACGACGTTTGAGGACGTGATCACCCGGGCGCGACGAGCCGCGCGAGCGGGGGACGCCGTGCTCCTGTCCCCCGCGTGCTCGAGCTACGACATGTTCAAGAACTACGAGGAGCGCGGGGCGACTTTTCGGAAACTGGTCGAGGCCATGTGAGCGCGGCCCGGTGGGAGACGCGCCTCCTCGCCCTCGTCACGGCCATCCTGGTCGTGGTCGGCCTCGCGGCCGTGTACGGCGCCTCGAGCCTGCTCGTCGTGTCGAGCGAGCAGGTGGGCTCGAGCTTCGCCCTGCGACAGACGCTCGGAGCCGCCGTCGGCGGCATCGTCGCCGCGCTGCTCGCCCGCTCCGACTACCGCGCCTGGCAGCGCGCGGCGTGGCCCGTCCTCGCCGGAACGGCGGTCTTGCTCCTCATCCCCCTCCTCCCCTTCACCCACCGCATCGCGCCCAGCATCAACGGCGCGCGCCGCTGGGTGAACTTGGGCGTCGTGATGGTCCAGCCCTCCGAGCTCGCGAAGTTTGCCGTCGTGGTGTGGACCGCGATGCTCGCGGCGAAGAAGGGCGACCGGATTCGCACCTTCGAGTACGGCCTGCTGCCGTTCCTCGTCGTCTTGGCCCCGGTCCTCCTCCTCATCTTTCTCGAGCCGAACCTCTCGATGGCCGTGCTCATCACGCTGCTCGCCGGCGTGGTGCTCTTCACCGCGGGCGCTCGCATCGGCCACGTCCTCGCCCTCGCGCTCGTGACCACGCCCGTGCTGTTCGGCGCCGTCGCGAGCGCGCAGTACCGGCTCGCGCGGGTCCTCACCTTCCTGAATCCGGGCAGCGCGCCCGCCGAAGCGACGTGGCAAGTGCATCAGTCCCTCGTCGGCATCGGCGCCGGGCGACTCTGGGGCGTCGGCCTCGGGCAAGGGCAGCAGAAACTCGGCTATCTCCCGTATGCCTACTCGGACTTCATCTTCTCGACGATCGGCGAGGAGTGGGGCTTCCTCGGCGTGCTCGCCCTGCTCGTCTTGTTTGGCACCTTCGTCTGGCTCGGCTTCCGGATCGCGCACCGCTCGCGCGACCGGTTCGGCACGTTGCTCGCTGTGGGCCTGACGGGCATGATCGGGATTACGGCGGTGCTCCACATCGGCGTGAGTCTCGCCCTGCTTCCCGCGACGGGGATCACGCTGCCCTTCATCTCCTACGGCCGCTCGAGCCTGTTCGTCGCGCTCGTGGCCACCGGCGCGCTGATCAGCGTCGGCCGGGCGGGCAGCCAGAGCCCGTCGACGGCGTGACGCCCGCACGCGGGCAATGAAGGTCCTCCTCGCCGGCGGGGGCACGGGGGGCCACCTCATGCCCGCCCTCGCGCTCGCCCAGGCGCTGCGCGACGCGCGCCCGGAGCTCGAACCGGTGCTCGTCGGCGCCGCCCGCGGCATCGAAGCCCACGTGCTCCCACGCTATCCGTTCCGCCATCACTTACTGCCGATCGAACCGATCTATCGCCGCACCTGGTGGAAAAATTTCCGCTGGCTCATGATCGGCGGTGGCGTATGGCGCGCCGTCGGCCGCGTGCTCGCGGAAGAACGACCCGCCATCGTCATCGGGACGGGCGGGTACGCCTCGGGTCCCGTCGTCTGGCGCGCGCAACGCGCCCGCCTCCCGACCGTGCTCGTCGAAGAAAACGCCTTCCCGGGCCTCACCACGCGCTGGCTCGCCCGGCGCGCCCGCCAAATCCATCTCGGGTTCCCGGAAGCGCGCGAGCGCCTCAAGGCCGGCCCCGAGACCCAGGTGTTCACCCTCGGCAACCCGGTCCGCCCCCCCGAGCCGGGCCCGCGCGCCGCCGCCCTCGCCGAGCTCGGCCTCGACCCCGAACGCTCCACGCTCCTCGTCTTCGGCGGAAGCCAGGGCGCCCGCGCCATCAACTACGCCGTCGCCGGAGCGCTCGAGCGCGGACTCCTGAATGACGTGAACGTCCTTTGGGGTACGGGCACCGACCACGAGGCCCAATTGTCCCGCTACGGCGTCGCGCGCCGCGTCGCCGTGCGCGGCTTCTTCGATCCGATGACCGTTCCCTACCGCGCCGCCGACTTGGTCGTGGCCCGCGCCGGGGCCATGACCGTCGCCGAGCTGTGCGCTTGGGGGAAACCGAGCGTCCTCGTGCCGCTCCCGAGCGCTGCCGCCGGCCACCAGACGGCCAATGCGGCCGCGCTCGCCGCCGCCGGCGCCGCGATCCACCTCCCCGAACGCGAGCTCAACGCCCATAGCCTCGCCGCCGCCGTGCGCGCCCTGTTCCACGACCGCCCCGCTCTCGACGCCATGGCTAGCCGTGCCCGCGCACGCGGCAATCCCAACGCCGCCCCAGAGGTCGTGTCGAAGATCTTGACACTGGGGGGGTAAAAAGGTCGTGGCGTCTTTCGCAAGTTTCGTAGATTCGCTATATTAGCCCCCCACTAATGACCTTGTTTGCAACGGTGGATCCCCGCCCGATCCACTTCATGGGGATCGCCGGCGCGGGCATGAGTGGCCTCGCCCTCCTCGCCCGCCAACAAGGTGTCACGATCACGGGATGCGACAACGACCCCTCGGGCGCCGCCGATTTGGCAGGCTTGGGGGTGGAAATATGGCGGGGACACGATCCGGGCCACGTCCGAGGGATTCGGGCGCTCGTCGTGACGGCGGCGGTCCCAGGCGACCACCCCGAGCTCGAGCGAGCCCGCGCCCAAGGGGTCCCGGTGATCCGGCGGGCTGACGCCCTCAGCCAAGCCGTCGCCGGTGGCACGGTGGTGGCCGTGGCAGGGACCCACGGCAAGACGACCACCACGGTGATGGTGACGGAGGCGTTGGCGGCCGCCGGGCGAGACCCCACGGGACTCGCCGGCGGCCGCGTCGCTCGCTGGGGCGGCAACGCCCGCGTCGGAGGGCGCGAGCTCTACGTGGTCGAGGCGGACGAGTTCGACCGCGCCTTTCTCTCGCTCCGGCCGACAGTCGCGGTCGTCAACAACATCGAGGCCGACCACCTGGAGTGCTATGACGGGAGCGTGGCGGCGCTGGAGGATGCGTTCGCGGAGTTTGCCGGGCCCGCCCGGCGCGCGATCGTCGGGGCGGACGACCCGGGCGCAGCCCGACTCGCCCGTCGCCTCGCGCGCCCCGTGTGGCGCGTCGGATTGGGCGGCGAGGCGGACGTGCGCATCGTGGCGCCCGAGTTCAAGGAAACGGGGTCCCGCGCCCGCATCGCGCTCCCGGGGGGCCGCACGGTGGAGCTCAGACTCCGCGTGCCCGGATTGCACAATCTGCGCAACGCGGCCGCGGCGCTCGCCGTGGTCTTGGAACTCGAGGCCGATGTGGCACCGGCGCTCGCCGCGCTCGCGGCGTTCGAGGGTGTGGGTCGGCGCTTCGAGCGCGTGGGCGAGGCGCACGGCGTGACGATCGTCGACGACTACGCCCATCACCCGACCGAGGTGCAGGCGACGCTCGCCGCGGCCCGGCAGGCGTTCCCCCGGCGGCGCGTGGTCGCGGTGTTTCAGCCGCACCTCTTTTCGCGCACGGCGCTCCATGGGGAAGCCCTCGGCCGAGCGCTCGCGGCGGCCGACGTGGTCGTCGTCGCCCCGATCTACGCGGCGCGCGAGCAGCCCGTCGCGGGCGTGAGCGCTGACTTGGTCGTGCGCGGCGCGGTCCGCGCGGGGGCGACCACGGTCGCGGTGCGCGAGCGCGCCGCGCTCACGGCGTGCGTGGCGGAGACGGTGCAGACGGGTGACGTCGTCTTTACGCTCGGGGCAGGAGACGTGACGCGCGTGGGACCGGAACTGATCCGCCAGCTGGGGCACGGGGCATGAGCGCGCGGCGCCCGTCGCGCTGGCCGCAGTGGCGGCGTCGCGCCCTGCGCGGCGCGCTCGGCGCCATCCTCCTCACCGCTGGCTGGGTAACCCTGCCGCTCGCGCTGCAGCACGTGGCGTGGTTTCGCGTGCGCCAGATCGAGCTCGTCGGCGTGCGCAACCTCGCGCCCGATGTCGTGATCGCCGCCCTGCGGCTCGACCCCCAGGCGAGCGTCTTCGACGACACGCGGCTGCTCGCCGACCGCGTGCGCGGGCTCCCCGGCGTGGCCGAGGTACGGGTCGTTCGACACCTGCCCGCCGCCCTGACCGTCGCGCTGCGGGAGGTGGAGCCCGCAGCCCTGATGGCGAGCCCCGCCGGCCCGCGCGGCCCGCTCGCGCCCCGGCGTGCGCGCTTGGTCGCGGTCGATGCCGCGGGTCGCGCCCTGCCGTTTGATCCCGCGCGCTCAGGCCTCGACCTCCCGATTGCGCGCGGCGACTCCGGCGTCGCCGGCGTCCTGGCCCTGATCCAAGCCGTGGATCCGGGCCTGTTTCAGACGATCGTCGGGGCCCGCGCGCTCGAGCGCGGCGACGTCGTGCTGGAACTCGGCGCCCACCGCGTCGTGCTGCGCCCCGACGCGGGACCCGAGGTGATCCGCGCGGTAGAGCTCGTGGCCCAGGACCTCGCGGCCCGCGGCCGCCCGTACGCGGAACTCGACGCCCGTTTCGCGGGCCAAGTGGTCGTGCGGCAACACGCGACCGCGGCGAGGGGTGGTGAGGGGGGCGCGTGAGCCGGGAGCGTCAGGTCGTGGCTGGACTCGACCTCGGCAGCACCAAGACGTGCGCCGTCATCGCCGAGGTGGTGGGGGACCTCCCGCGCCAGCCGCTCGCCAAGGTCCTGGGCGTGGGGCTCGCCAAGAACGCGGGCGTGCGCCGCGGCATCGTACGCGACATCGAGGAGACGACGCAGTCGATCGTCTCCGCGATGCGCGACGCCGAACGCATGGCGGGTGTCAAGGTGGCCGCGGTGACCTGCGGCGTCGCGGGCGAGCACGTCGCCGCCCGGACGTCGACGGGCGTCGTCGCCGTGTCGGGAGACGAGATCACGGCGGAGGACGTGGCCCGCGCGAACGAGGTCGCCCGCGCCGTGTCCTTGGGGCGCGACCAGGAGCTGCTGCACGACATCCCGCAGGAATACGTCGTGGACCAGCAGCGCGGCATCTCGGACCCGGTGGGCATGACCGGCACGCGACTCGAAGTGGAGATGTACCTCGTGACGGTGCAGGGCACGGCCGCGCAGAACCTGCGCAAGAGCGTCGAGCGGGCGCGCTACCGCCCGGCCGACCTCGTGCTCGAGCCCCTCGCCGCGTCCTACGCGGTGCTCACGGAGGACGAAAAGGAACTGGGCGTCGCGCTCGTGGAAGTGGGCGGCGGCTCGACGGGCGTGGCGATCTTCCACGAGGGGAAGATCCGCCACCTGGCCTCGATCAAGTTCGCCGGCACCCACGTGACGAGCGATATGATGCAGGGACTCAGCGTCACGCAGGCGGACGCGGAGCGGCTGAAGGAACGGCACGGGGTCGCGTACCAGCCGCTCGTGGACGCCTCGGAGATGATCAACCTGCCCTCTACCCCCAGTCAGGGGGCGCGGCAGGCGTCGCGCGAGCTGTTGTCGCACATCATCCACCAGCGCGTGGACGAGATCTTCCAGCTCGTGCAGCGCGAGTTCGAGCGCGCCGGCTTCGGCGGCGGGCGCCTGCCCGCCGGCGTCGTGCTCACCGGCGGGACGGCTC
>DATLKW010000304.1:0-25992 GCA_035538175.1 Gemmatimonadales bacterium
CGCGGACCGGCTCGGAGGGGCGATCGACTCGCTGGCGAGCACCGCGATGGATGGCGTGCTCGCCGCGCAGCGCCGCGGACGCGCGGCGGCCACCCTCGGCGTGCTTCGTCAGCAGGCCGATCTCGTCGTCTTCTGGGCCGTCGATCCGGCCGAGCGCTATCCCCGCTACGCCTCACGCTACGTCGTTGAGCCCAAGGGCCTCGCCGCGCCCGAGGGACGGAGGAGTCGTCGCGTGATCGCCGTGGACGTGGGCGCGAGCCGGGGGCCCCCGGACGCGGACGCCCGCGTCTCGGTCGCGCCCGAGGCGGAGGTCGACGCGCTCGGCGTCATGCGCGCCGCGGTCCAGGGTCGTAGCGTTGGCCCGTCCCCGCCGCTCGAGGCGGCTGCGGCGCTGGCGCGCGAGATGACGACGCGCCGCTACGTCGCGCTCGTGGCCGACGGCGAGCCCGGGACCACGGCCCGGGACCCCGACCGGGCGGAAGCCTTGATCGCGCTCTCGCAGGCCCTCAACGGAGCGACGCGCTGCGCGCTCTCGACGTTGCGCGGGGGCGGGAACCGCTCGGGTGCCGAGGCGGTGCTGACGTGGCAGACGGGCTTCCCCGGCGCCGTGGATTTCGCCCGCGGGTATCCCGGCTATCGGCCCCACAGGGGAGCGGCCGAGCTCCTCACCCGACGCGAGGTCGACGCGGCGCTCGTGATCGGGGCGCCCACCACGCTCCCGGGCCCCGTGGCCCGCGCGCTCGCCCCCGTCGCCACGGTCCTCATCGGGCCGCACGCGAGTGCCGCGCCGTTTTCCCCCGCCGTCGCCGTGGACACCGGGGCGGCCGGGATCCACGAGTCCGGCCTGGCGTTTCGGATGGACGACGTGCCGCTGCCGTTACGCCCTCCGCTCGGCGGGGACGGGGAAGGGGATGCGGTGCCGCCGAGCGCGCGCGCCGTCGTAAGAGCTTTACGTGAGCGTCTCGCGCCATGAGCACGCCGACTCGTCTCCGCATCGCCGGCGGCACGGTATACGATCCCGCGAACGGAGTCGACGACGTCGTGCAGGACGTGTGCATCGAAGGGGACCGGATCGTGGCCGCGCTCCCCGCCAACGCGCCGCGCCTCGATGCCCGTGGCTTGGTCGTGATGCCCGGCGGGGTGGACATCCACGCGCACGTCGCGGGCTCGAGCGTGAACCAAGCCCGCCGCCTGCTCTCTGAGGAGCGCGCCTGGGATCCCGCCCCAGCTCCACGTCTCGTCAACCGCGACGCCGGGGGGGTCGCGCGCTCCGGCACGGGTGGGACGGTCCCGAGCACGTTTGCGACCGGCTATCGCTACGCCGGACTCGGCTACACCACGGCGATGGAAGCGGCCGTCGCGCCGCTCGCCGCGCGACACGCCCACGCCGAGCTCGACGACACGCCGATCATCGACGCGGGCTGCTACGTCTTGCTCGGGAACGACGAGTACCTGCTGCGCCAGATCGCGGCGGGCGAGACGGCCCGGGCGCGCGACTACGCCGGGTGGCTGCTCGGTGCCACCCGGGGCTACGCCATCAAGATCGTGAACCCGGGGGGTATCGCGCTGTGGACGCGCGGGGGAGGGCCGCGCAACGTGACCGGCCTCGACGACCCCGTCGGCTCGAGCGCCGTCACCCCCCGGCGCATCCTCGAGACCCTGGCGGGCGCGGCGAGCGACCTGGCGCTGCCGCACCCGGTGCACGTGCACTGCAACAACCTGGGCCAGGCGGGCAACAGCACGACGACGCTCGAGAGCATGCGAGCGCTCGCCGGTCGGCGGGCCCACTTCACGCATCTCCAGTTTCACAGCTACGGCGGAGAGCGGGGCAAGCCGTGGCGCTCGGCCGCGCGGGACGTGATCGCCTACGTGAACGACCACGCCGAGGTGAGCGCGGATGTGGGTCAGGTGTTGTTCGGACCGGCGACCACGGTCACGGCCGACGCCCCTGTCGAGCACCTGCTCTACACGACGAGTGGGCGGAAGTGGGTGAACGTCGACATCGAGCTCGAAACGGGGTGCGGCATCGTCCCCTACGCCTACCGGGAGCGGGCCGCCGTGGCGGCGCTCCAGTGGGCGGTGGGGCTCGAGCTGTTCCTGCTCGCGAAGGACCCGTGGCGCGTGGTGCTGTCCACCGATCACCCGAACGGCGGCTCGTTCCGCTCCTACCCCGAGCTGATCCGGCTCTTGATGGACCGGACGTATCGGGACGAACGGCTCAAGCGCGTCAACCAGACGTTGCTCGCGGGGAGCGCACTGCTCGACGGGCTCGCGCGCGAGTACACGCTCGGCGAGATCGCGATCGTCACGCGCGCCGCGCCCGCGCGGCTGCTCGGCCTCAGCGAGAAAGGCCACCTCGCACCCGGCGCCGACGCCGACATCACCATCTACACCCCGGACGCGGACCGAGCGAAGATGTTCGCCACGCCGCGGTACGTCCTGAAGGGGGGCGTGCTGGTGGTGGAAGAGGGCGAGCTGCGCCGCGCGCCCGCCGGCCGCCGGCTCGCCGTGCGCCCCGCCTACGACGCCGCCGTGACGAAGGACGTGCAACGCTTCCTGGCGGCCTATGGCTCCGTGGCCTTCGAGAATTACGGCGCGGCCGCCGTCCCATGAACATCAACGGCGTCGCGATCGAAGATACGTTCGCCGAGGCGTTCACGATGCGGGTCGCCCGGCTCGTCATCACCGGTCGCACTGCGCGCTGGGCCCGGGAGGCTGCGATCAAGCTCACGGGGTTCGCCACGTCGGTGATCGGCTGCAAGTGCGAGGCAGGGATCGAGCGCGAGCTCGCGTCAGGCGAGACTCCCGACGGGCGGCCCGGCGTGAGCGTCTTGTTCTTCACGATGGACAAGCAAAGCTTGCCCGAGCAGCTCGTCGGGCGGATCGGGCAGACCGTGCTCACGTGCCCCACGACCGCGTGCTTCGACGGCCTCCGAGACGCCCCGGACCGGCTTCCGGTCGGCCGGGCGCTGCGAGTCTTCGGCGACGGGTTTCAGGCGAGCAAGCTCGTCGGCGGCCGGCGTTACTGGCGTGTGCCGGTCATGGAGGGCGAGTTCCTCGTGGAGGAGACGTTCGGAATGATGAAGGGCGTGGGCGGCGGCAACTTCCTGATTCTCGCCGACGACGCTGAGGCCGCGCTCGCCGCGGCCGAGGCGGCTGTGGTGGCGATCACGGGGCGGAGCGGGGTGATCCTCCCCTTCCCGGGCGGCGTAGTGCGGAGCGGCAGCAAGGTGGGCTCGAAGCGCTACAAGCACATGATCGCCACGACGAACGACGCGTTCGACCCGACGCTCCGCGCCGTCACACCGTCGGCGCTCCCCGAGGGCGTGAACAGCGTCCTCGAAATCGTGCTCGACGGCACCGACGCGGCGGCCATCGAAGGCGCCATGCGGGTCGGGATCCTCGCGGCCTGCCGTCCGGGGGTCCGGGCCATCTCCGCCGGCAACTTCGGCGGTAAGCTCGGACCCCACCACTTTTACCTTCGGCGCATCGTGGAATGAGCGACGCCGTCACGTTGGTGCTCACCACTCGGCCCGTGCATCCGCTCGTGGCGGATTGCGTCGCCGCGGATCGCTTCGCACGGCTTGGCACGGGCGAGATCGCCGCCCTCCCGGTCGTCCACGGCGGCCGCCCAGCGAGCCTCGGGGACTTCTTCCGCATCACCGGCGAGCACTCGAGCTCCGTGCGCGTGGAGGGCGACCTCACGGACATCGAGGGGATCGGCGCCGGGATGGCAGGCGGCGAACTCCTGATCGACGGCGGCGTGGGCCGGGACGTGGGGCTCGCGATGGTCGGCGGGCGGATCGATGTGCGTGGCGACGCGGGCCCGAACGCGGGCGGGGCAGCTCCCGGGGCGGCCCGCGGCATGACGGGAGGAGAGCTCGTGATTCGGGGCAGCGCGGGAGCGGACGCCGGCGCCCGGATGCGGCGCGGCCTCGTCGTCGTGACGGCAGACGCGGGCCCTGGCGCGGGAAAGGCCATGATCGCGGGCACGGTCGTGGTGGGCGGACGCGCGGCCCCGGGCGCGGGCCGGTTCTTGAAGCGCGGCACGATCGTCGCGCTCGGCCCGCTCGACCCCCCGCTGACGTTTCGCTACGCCTGCACCTACGAGCCTCCGCACGTGGCGTTGCTGCTGCGCTACCTCCGGACCACGGGGCAAATGGACCTTACCGACCGCCAGCTCACCGGCCGCTACGAGCGCTACTCGGGGGACTTGGCCGAGCTCGGGAAGGGAGAGATTCTGCGGTGGGTGGGGGAGGGGGCGGGAGCGGGGGCGGGGGCGGGCGCATGAGCGAAACCGGACTGGGAGGGAGCGGGCTCAACGAGCGCGCCTGGCGCATCGCGGACTGGATGGCCGGGAACGCCGCCCTGCTCCGCGTCACGGTGCGGATCCTCGACGACGGCGCGCGCGTGATCGACGCCGGCATCGACACGCCGGGGGGCTACGGGGCGGGCAAGGCGTTGGCCGAGCTCTGCATGGGCGGGCTCGCCGACATCGCGCTGCTCCCCGTGCCGGTCGGAGCCGACCTGTGGCCCGGCGTGCGCGTCTGGACCGACCATCCGGCCGTGAGCTGCATGGCGGCCCAGTATGCCGGGTGGGCGATCCAGGTCGGGAAGTATTTCGCCATGGGCTCGGGCCCGTTGCGGGCCCACGCGCGCGTGGAGAAGGACCTCTTTACCAAGCTCCGCTACGAAGAGACCGCGCGACGGGGCGTCCTCGCGCTCGAGACCCGGACCGCGCCGACGGAGGAGGTTGCCGCGTGGGTAGCCGAGAAGGCGCACCTCGCCCCCGGCGCGCTGACGTTCGTCGTGGCTCCGACGGCGAGCATGGCAGGCGGTGTGCAGATCGCGGCCCGAATCCTCGAGACCGGCCTCCACAAGATGGACACGCTCGGGTTCGACGTGACGAGAATCGTGAGCGGCTCGGGGACGGCGCCGCTCGCGCCCGTGGCGAAGAGCGACCTTCGCGCCATCGGTCGCACCAACGATTGCATCCTGTACGGCGGCCAGGCGCGTTACACCGTCGACGCCGACGACGCGACCCTCGCCGCGCTCGTCGCGCAGATCCCGGCTGCGGCCTCCAAGGACTACGGCACCCCGTTTTACGACATCTTCAAACGGTACGGCGGCGACTTCTACAAGATCGACCCCCTGCTCTTCAGTCCCGCCGAAGTCTGGCTAACGAGCGTGCAGAGCGGCACGACCCATCACGCCGGACGCGTGAACGCGGACGTGCTGCGCGCTTCGTTGTTGGAGACCTGACCCCTGATCCTTGACCCCATGGAGCAGCCTGACATTACCCGGTCGGTTCCCGTCAGGGGCGGCAGGACGAGCCGCGTCGGGCGGAAGGCCGCGTGAGCAGGCGGCGCGTCGCGATCCTCGCCGCGCGGCCGGGCTGGCACACTGACGAGCTCCGCCGGGCGTTGGCCGAGCGGGGCCACGAGGGCAGGGTGTTACCGTACGAGGCCCTCGTCGCGCGCTTGGGAGGCGATGGCGCCGAGGGCGTGGGGCTTCGGGCCGCGGATGAAGCCCTCGCCCAGTGCACGGCGGTGTTGGCGCGGATCATCCCCGCGGGGTCGCTCGAACAAATCGTGTTCCGCGTAGACGCGCTGCATGCGCTCGAGGAGCGGGGCATCCCGGTCGTCAACACGCCGCGCACGATCGAGCAGACGGTGGACAAGCTCTGGACCACGGCGTTGCTCGAACGGGCAGGGCTCCCGGTTCCGGAGACCGTGGTCTGCGAGAGCGCCGAAGAGGCGGCAGCGGCGTTCCGCAGGCTCGGCGACGTGATCGTGAAGCCGCTGTTCGGCTCGATGGGCCTCGGCATGGTGCGGGTGAGCTCCCAGGAGATGGCGTTCCGCGTGTTCCGCACGCTCGAAACCATCCGGGGCGTATATTACCTGCAGCGCACGCTCGAGCACGATGGCTCGGACCTCCGGGCCTTCGTGGTCGGTGAGCGGGTGATCGGCGCAATCGAGCGCCGCGCGTTGGGATGGAAGACGAATCTCGCGCGTGGCGGAGTGGCGCGGGCGGTCTCGCTCGCCCCCGAGCACGTGGATCTCGCCCTCGCTGCGGCGCGCGCGGTCGGCGCCGACTACGCCGGCGTCGACCTCCTGCCGGCGCGCGACGGCACCGTGTACGTCCTCGAGGTGAACGGGATTCCGGGATGGCGCGGCCTGCAGGAAGCGACGTCGCTCGACGTCGCCGGAGCGATCATCGAGCTCGTCCTTGGGCGTCTCGCGGGGCGGTGACGCCTGCCCCGGGACCGCTCGAGGCGGCAGACGTGGCCGCGGCGGCCCAGCTCGCCTGCCTGCTCGAGGCGAGCGCCCCGAAACCGGGCAACGTGTCGCCCGTCGCCGCGTTCCGGGACGCGCGCTACGAGGACTTCCTCGCGAGCGCCGCGGCGATCGGACCGGCCCTCGCGGCGGCGGGCGAACGGCCCCTCGGGACCACGATCCGCGCGGCCGTCGAAGCGACCACCCGCTGGGCTCCCTCCAACACCAATCTCGGCCTCGTGTTGCTGCTCGCCCCGCTGGCGCGGGCGGCCCGGCGGCCCGAGCAGGCACCGTTGCGAACGCGCCTGGCCCACGTCCTCGCCCAGACGACGGTGGCGGACGCCCAGGACGCCTATGTCGCCATTCGCCGCACGGCGCCCGCGGGGCTCGATCACGTGCCGGAGCAGGACGTGGGAGCGACGCCGACGGCCACCCTGCGAGCCGTGATGACGCTGGCCGCCGCGCGCGACGCCATCGCGCGCGAGTACGCGACTGACTTCCAGACCACGTTCGAGGTCGGAGCGCCAGCCCTCGCGCGAGCCCGCAGGGACGGCCTGCCCTGGAGTGATGCCGTGGTCGAAGCGTACCTGACACTCCTCGCGGCCGCGGAGGACACGCACATCGCCCGCAAGCTCGGCCGCCCCGCCGCGTCCACCGTGCAAGAGCGGGCGCGCGCCGTCTTGGCCAGCGGCGGGATCCGTACGCCCGCCGGGCGCGAGGCCGTGGCCGCGCTTGACCGCGGCCTGCGCGACGAGGCCAACACGCTCAACCCCGGTGCCACCGCCGATCTGACCGGGGCCGCCATCTATCTCGTGCTGCTCGAAGGAGGCTGGCGTGTCGGGCCGTGAGACGTTTCGCGTCACCGTAGCGAAAGACTATCTCGTGTTCGCCGCGGCACACTTCATCACCTTCCCAGGGCACCGCTGCGAGACGCTCCACGGCCACAACTACCGGACCCGCGTGGCCGTGGAAGGTGCCCTGAACCCCGACGCCCATTTCGTGCTCGACTTCGCCGAGCTCAAGCACCTGATGAAGCGACTCACCGACGAGATCGACCACAAAGTCCTCCTACCCCTCAAGAGCGCGCGCGTCCAGGTGCGCGAAGAAGGCGAGAGCGTCACGGTCGCCGTCAGTGGGAAACCCCGCTACGTGTTCCCGCGCATCGACTGCGCCCTCCTGCCCGTGCCCAATACGACGGTCGAGATGCTGGCGCAGTACCTCGCTCGTCGCGTGCGGGCGGAGCTTCAAGCGGCAGGGAACGTCCAGCTGCAGGCCGTCGAGGTGGAAGTGGAGGAGAACTTCGGACAGTCGGCCGTCTACCGCGAGTCGCTTGAGTGAGCGCACCGTCCCGCCGGGCGGCCCGCGACAGCCATGTCCCGTCGCGTGAGCCGACCGTCGTGCAGCGCCGACGCCACGAGCACGCCGTCGAGTCCGAGCTGGGCGAGTGGTTCGAGCTCCTCCGCCCCGGCGATCCCGCCGCCCGCGAGCAATTCGGCTCGCGGCAAGGCGCGCCGCAGCGTTGCGAGCAGCCGTCGGTCCATCCCACGCCCGCTCCCGACGCGTGCCAGGTCGAGCACCAGCACGGCACGGGCCCCCGCGTTCCACGCCGCCCGGGCGAGCTCGAGGGGCGTGGTCGCCGCGTGCCTGGCGGCGGCACCGAGGGGCGTCCCGTCGCGCAGATCGAGCGAGAACACGACGCGCTCCGACCCGAGCGCGCGCACCACGCGGGCGAGGGTGCCGACGCGCGGCAGCGTTTCGAGACCGACCACCACGCGGCGGGCCCCGGCAGCGACGAGATCCCGGGCCCGCTCGGGATCCGCGACTCCGGCGTCGACGAGCAGCGCGAGCCCGAGTCCGGCGAGTGCGCCGATCAACCGGCCGTCGACCGGCCGGCCCGCAATCGCGTCCAAGTCGGCGACGTAGCACTCCCGACACGCCAGGCGGTCGCGGTAGGCACGCGCGACGGCCAGCGCATCCCCGACCGTGCCCGCGTCCGTGAACACAGAGCGCAGCGGCGGATAGCACTCCCGACGTCCGCCGCTCGCGCGCACGGCGCGCCCACCGGCAACGTCCAGCACCGGAATCACGCGCATCGCGCGGCCCAAAGCGGAGCGGTCGCGTGAGCGCCGTGCTCGGCTGGGACGTCGGGGGGGTCAATACGAAGACCGCACGAGCGGTGGACGGGCGCCTGGTCAGCGCGTGCGCCGCGCCGTTCGAGCTGCAGCGTGACCCGCCCGGACTCGTGCCGCTCTTGCGCCGGCTCGCCTCGGACGCCGGGGCCGCGCCAGGCGACGCGCACGCCGTCACCATGACGGCAGAGCTGTCGCAATTGTTCCGCACGAAGCGCGAGGGCGTGGCGTTCGTGCTCGACGCCGTGACAGCGGCTTTTCCCGAAGCGCCCGTGCGTGTGTGGACCGTCGACGCGCGGTGGCTCACGCCCGCCCGCGCGCGGGTCGAGCCCCTCGCCGTGGCGGCGGCGAACTGGGCTGCCACGGCCGCCTTCGTGGCGAGCGCGTTCCCCGACTGCCTGCTGCTCGACGTCGGGTCGACCACCACCGACGTGATTCCCATCGTCGGCGGCCGGGCGGCGGCGCGCGGGCGAACCGATACGGAACGGCTGGCGGCGGGCGAGCTCATCTATACGGGCGCGTTGCGCACCCCCGTCGAGGCGATCGCCCACACGGTGCCCGTACGCGGCCGGCCGACCGGCGTTTCCGCGGAAGGGTTTGCCCTCGCCGGCGACGTTCACGTGTGGCGCGGGGAACTGGAGCCGGAGGAGTACGTCGTTGCGACGCCCGACGGCCGCCCGGCGACGAAACCCTTCGCCGGTGAACGGCTTGCCCGCGTGGTGTGCGCCGATCGCGAGCAACTCGACGAGTGCGCGGTCGACGCCCTGGCAGACGCGCTGTGGGACGCGCAGGTGACGCGCATCCAGGAGGCCGTCGAGCGGGCGCGCGGGCGACACCCGACGCTCGAGCGGGCAGTCGTCACAGGGCTCGGGGCGTTTCTCGCGACCGCGGCGGCGTGCCGCGCGGACCTCGCCGTGACGCAGTTGGCCGAAGTCCTCGGGCCTGCCGCGCGCCACGCACCCGCCGCCGCCGTGGCGCTCCTCTGTCCCCGATGAGCCCCGCCGCACCGGGCGTGCACACCGTGCTGAAGATCGGCGGGAGTCTGCTCGGGAAAGCGGGCGCGTTTGACGCGGCCATCGACGCCGTGTCGGCGTTCCACCGCGGCCGCCGCGTCGTGGTGGTTCCGGGAGGCGGGCCGTTCGCCGACGCCGTGCGGCAGATGTTTCGCCGGGCGCGGATCGGGGAGGACGCCGCGCACTGGATGGCGATCCTCGGGATGGATCAGTATGCCCACGCGCTGGCGGCGCGCATCGCGGGTGCCACCTTAGCCATGACGAGGGCGGAGATCGCGGCGGCGCTCGAAGCGGGTCGGCTCCCGGTGCTCGCGCCGTACCAGTGGCTCCGCGCGGTGGACCCGTTGCCGCACTCGTGGGAGGTGACGAGCGATAGCATCGCGGCGTGGTTCGCGGGTGCCCTCGGCGCGCGGCGGGTAGTGTTGCTGAAACCGACCGTTGACGCCCAGGCGACGCTCGTTGACTCGTCCTTCCTGCGCACCCTGCCACGCGGCGTGGAGCACCTCATCGTCACGGCCGACGACGTGGGACAGCTGGACCTGGCGTTACGGGAGCACCCCGACCGCATTCCCGCGCCTCCCGCCCGTCAGGAAGGCCTTTAGCCGCGCGACCCGGGCCGCGGAAACGGGTCCCGTCCGCCCGCCGACGCACGCCGCCCCGCGCACCCCGACGACCTCGGCCCCGAGCGCGCAGGCCGTCGCGAAGTCCGCACCGGCCAGGCTGCCCGCGAGCGCCGCGAACAGCCCGCCGGCGTGCGCCGCGGCCACCCACGCGGCGACCGTGTCGGGTGAGGCGAGCGCGAAGAGCGGCGCGGCCTTGCGGGCGGTATCGAGCAGTACGCCCGCGGCGCCCCCCCCGTGCGCGACCGTCAGGATCTGGGCCGGCGGGGGACCGTCCACCGATTGCCAGTCCGCGTACGCGACGAGCACCACCTCCGTGCCCGCCCCGACGGTGTGTCGCACCGCGCGCGCGAGCGCGGCGGCCCGGCGCTCGCTTGGGACCCCGGCGAAGCCCACCTTCACGAACGCCATGCCCAGACGCGCGGCGGCGTTCGCCCGGCCCAGGACGCCCGCCTCGTCCGCCCCGTCCCCTAGGGCGGCGCTGACGGGGCGGCCCGCGCCGACGGCCCGGCAGATCGCGGCGAGCCGCGCCGGCCCGACCGGGCCGAGGGCACCGTGCGCCGGATCTTTGGCGTCGATCACGTCCGCGCCACCCCGGCGCGCGGCGCGCGCCTCGGCCGGCCCGCGGACGCTCACCAAGAGCCGCATGTCCGTGCGCTCCCTTGTGGCGATCGTGAAGCCGCCGATAGGTTAGGCTTCCGGAGAGGCGATGTCAAAAGAACAACCGGGAGAGGTGCTGCAAGCCGCGCCGCGCGGTGCGGACGCCGCTGAGCAGCGGCTCTCCCTGCACGGGAAGGTGGCCCTCGTCACCGGGGCGTCAAGCGGCATTGGACGCGCCATCGCCCTGGCGTACGCGGCGGCCGGCGCCGATGTCGCGCTCGTCTACCGCAGCAATCGCCGCGGCGCCGACGAGACCGCGGCGCACGCCCGCGCCGCCGGCCGCCGGGCGGAGCCGTTTCAAGCCGAGGTGACCGAGCCTCGCGAGCTCGACGCGCTGGCTGAGGCTGTGCGCGGGGCCTTCGGGCGGGTGGATGTGTGGGTGAACAACGCCGGCGCCGATATCCTCACTGGCACGGCGGCCAAGCTCTCCTGGCTCGAGAAGCTCGACCGGCTGCTGGCGGTGGACCTGCGCGGCACGGTCCTCGCGTCCTGGAAGGCGGTGGAGACGATGCGCGCCCAGCCCCCCGGAGGGGTGATTCTCAATATGGCGTGGGATCACGTCGTCGCGGGCGGGATGAAGGGTCACTACGCGCAGCTCTTTTCCGCCGCCAAGGGGGGCGTCTACGCGTTCAGCCGGGCGCTTGCCCGCTCCGTCGCCCCCCACATCCGTGTCAACGTGCTCGGGCCCGGGTGGGTCGAGACCGCGTACGGCCGCGCCCTCGACCCCGCGGTGAAAGCGCGCATCACGGCGTCGATCCCGCTCGGCCGGTGGGGCACGCCGGACGACATCGCCCACGCGGCGGTCTACCTCGCCTCCAACGCTGCTGCCTACGTGACCGGACAGATGCTCGTGATCAACGGCGGAAGCGTCATCTAGTCCCAAGGAGTCCCCCCATGCCAGCGAAAGAACGCACCTATTCCGACGCCGAAGTCGCCGAGAAGCTGAAGGCTTTACCCGGCTGGTGGTACGAGGATGGTTGGATTCGCCGCACCTACAAGACGGACGGGTGGCCGACGACGCTGATGCTGGTGAACGCGATCGGGTACCTCGCCGAGGCGGCGTATCATCATCCCGATCTCGCCGTCACCTGGGGCCGCCTCATTGTGAAGCTGCAGAACCACGCCGCGGGTGGAATCACGGACAAGGACTTCGAGCTCGCGCGCAAGATCGAAGACTCGGTCTTGTGGCGGCCGGCGGGCGGAGCCCTCGAGGGGACGCCGAACAAGTTCGTGCGCGCGGGCGACCCGCGGTGACGCGCGCACCGGCGCCGCGCGCGCCGCGCCGCGTGTTGTTCGTCACCGGAAAGCTCGCCGAGCCGGCGCTGCGCCGCACCCTCACGGCGATGGCGCCGGAGTTCGCGTGGGACGTCACAGTCCTGAAGATCACGGTCGCCGCCTTGATGACCACGCCGTGGATCGCGCGCTTCCTCGCCGTCCCCCCCGACACCGACTTAGTCCTGCTCCCCGGGCTGTGCGAGGGCGACCCCGCGCTCGTGGCCGCGAAGACGGGAGTCCCCGTCGAGAAGGGGCCCAAGGATCTGCGCCAGATCCCCGAGTACTTCGGCCGGGCGCAGGCTGCCCGCGACTACGGGGCGTACGACATCGAGATCGTGGCGGAGGTGAACAACGCGCCGCGCCTGCCGCGCGACGCGATCCGGCGCGAGGCGGAGCATTACCGGGCGAGCGGCGCGGACCTGATCGACATCGGCTGCACTCCCGGCCGCGCGTTCCCCGAGTTAGCCGAGGTGGTGGGCGAGCTCGTCCGGGCCGGCATGCGCGTGAGCGTCGATTCGCTCGACGCCGCGGAGATCCGCACCGCTGTCGACGGCGGGGCCGAACTCGTGCTCAGCGTGAACGGCGCGAACCTCGAGGTCGCGCACGGCTTCGCCGGAACCCGGACGCGGGTCGTCGTCATCCCGGACGTAGGCGGCGGGTTGGAATCTTTGGAGCCGAGCATCGCCGCGCTCGAGCGCTGGGGCGTGTCCTACCTGATCGACCCCATCATCGAGCCGATCGGGTTTGGGTTCATGCGCTCGCTCGAGCGCTACGCCGAAACCCGGCGCCGCTACCCCACCGCACCGCTCTTCATGGGGATCGGGAACATCACCGAGCTCACCGCCGCCGACACGACCGGCGTGAACGCGCTGCTCATCGCCATCTGTCAGGAGCTAGGCGTGCACGCCGTGCTGACGACCGAGGTGATCCCCTGGGCGCGGGGCGCGGTGCGCGAGGTCGACATCGCCCGGCGGTTGATGCGTCACGCCGTCGCCGAGCAGACGCTCCCCAAGGGGGTCGACGACCGGCTGGTCACCGTCAAGGACCCCGCGATCCTCGCCTTCAGCGAGGCCGAGCTGCGCGAGCTCCAGCGCGCCGTCACCGACCCGAACTTCCGCATCTTCGCCGATCGCGAGGCGATCACCGTCTTCAACGCCGAGCGGTTCGTGCGGGGGACCGACATCGACGAGATCTTCGCCGCGCTCGGCGTGGAGGAAGCGACGCACGCCTTCTATCTGGGCCGGGAGCTCACCAAGGCGAAGCTCGCGGTCACGCTCGGCAAGACCTATCGTCAGGAAGGCGCGCTCCAGTGGGGCTACCTCACGCCCCTCGACGACCGCGGCCCCGAGCATGCAAAGCTGACGCAGCGCTCGGCGCGTTCCCGCGCCCGCGCCCCGCGCGGCACGCGATCCTCCCGCGACCGTCCGTGAGCCCCGCGGCCCCGCTCGTCGAAGAGATCGTCCCCGCCCCTGCTCCGCTCGATGCCTGTGCGTGCTTCGCTGGCCTGCCGTTCCTCACCTTTCTCGACAGCGCGCTCGTGCACGACTCGCTTGGGCGCTACTCGTTTCTCGCGGCGGATCCGTGGACCGCGGTGCGCGCGAAAGGCCTGCTCACCCAAGAGCTGCGCGACGGCGCCTGGACCCGGGTCAACGGCGACCCGCTCACGCAGGTGCGGTCGCTCCTCGCCCCGCACGCCGACGCGGGGGTGGCCGACCTCCCGCCGTTCCAAGGCGGGGCCGCGGGCTACGTGGGCTACGACTGGGGGGCCGCGCTCGAGCGCGTCCCGCGCGCGCGGTACGACGACCTCACCGTGCCCGACGTACTGCTGGGCCTGTACGACTGGGTGCTCGCGTGGGATCATCGGACGGGCCGCGCGTGGGCGATTTCGTCGGGAGCCCCGGCGCAAGGACCCGCCCGCGCGGAGCGAGCGGCCCGCCGGCTCGCGTTCGTCACCGAGCGGCTCCGGGCGGGGCGCGACGCCGCGCGGGGAAACGGGCGGTGCGCGGCGGAGCCCCCCGATCCCCCCACGCCCCCGTCGCGCGCAGTGGGCCGGCCCTCCGCCCCGTCCTACCCCCTGCCCGGTGTTCCCGGGGTCCGGTCCACCTTCACGCACGAGGGGTACGGCGACGCCGTCCGACGCGTCATCGAGTACATCCACGCCGGCGACATCTTCCAAGCCAACCTGTCACAGCGCCTCGAGGCCCCGATCGACGGGACGCCACTCGCCCTGTACGCCCGCCTGCGCGAGCGGAGCCCTGCCCCGTTTGCCGCCTTCCTCGACTACGGGGACCTGGTGGTCGCGAGCGCGTCACCGGAGCGGTTTCTCCGAGTCGATCCCGGCGGCCGAGTCGAGACGCGTCCCATCAAGGGCACCCGCCCCCGCGGGCTCGGCCCCGAGCATGACGCCGCCCTTGGTCGCGCCCTCGCCGAGAGCGCCAAGGACCGGGCGGAGAACGTGATGATCGTCGATCTCCTGCGCAACGACCTCTCGCGGGTGTGCCGGCCCGGGACGGTGCGCGTCCCCGAGCTCGTCGCGCTCGAACACTACGCCACGGTGCACCATCTCGTCTCGACCGTCGTGGGCGAGCTCGCCCCGGGGCACGACGCGCTGGACCTGCTGCGGGCCGCGTTCCCGGGAGGCTCGATCACCGGCGCCCCCAAGGTCCGGGCGATGCAGATCATCGCGGAGCTCGAGCCCACGCAGCGGGCGGCCTACTGCGGGGCGATCGGCTACCTGAGCACGAGCGGCGCCCTCGACATGAGCATCGTGATCCGCACCTATCTCGTGCGCGGAGGCGACGTGTATTTTCAGGTCGGCGGCGGCATCGTCGCCGATTCCGACCCCGAGGAGGAGTACGGCGAGACCCTGGTCAAGGCACGGGGGCTCATCGCCGCATTGGCTCCATGATCCTGCTGATCGACAACTACGACTCCTTCGTCTTCAACCTCGCCCGCTACGTCCGCGAACTGGGCGAGGAGGCCGTGGTCTACCGTCACGACGCGGTCTCGCTCGAGGACATCGCGGCGCTCGCCCCGTCGCACATCATCCTCTCCCCGGGGCCGTGCGCTCCGGGCGACGCAGGAATCTCGATCGCCGTCGTGCGGCGCTTCGGGTCCACCGTGCCCCTGCTCGGGGTGTGCCTCGGTCACCAGTGTATCGGCGCGGCCTACGGCGCGGGGATCGTGCGGGCCGGCCGACCGGTCCACGGCAAGACCGCGCCGATCCGGCATGACGGGCGCGGGATCTTCGCCGGACTCCCCAATCCGTTTCCGGCAGCGCGCTATCACTCCCTCGTCATCGCGCGCGAGAGCGTCCCGGCGGTGCTGCGCGTAACCGCCACCGCCGATGACGGCGAGATCATGGCGCTCGAGCACAGGTCCCATCCCGTGATCGGCGTGCAGTTCCATCCCGAATCCGTGCTCACCGAGCACGGGTACGTGCTGCTCGACCGCTTCCTGCACGGCGCCCGGTCGCGCCCCGAGCAACTCCCTGCACGCGCCGATGGCGTGCCGGCCGCCGCGGCCGCGCCCGTCGGATGATCATCGAGTCCATTCTCACCACCATGGATGCCGGGGGGGCCGTGAACTTCGCCCCCATGGGGGTGGAGTGGGGTGAAGAGCAAATCGTGATCAAGCCGTTCCTGGAGACCACGACCTTTCGCAACCTCGCGGCCACTCGGGCGGCCGTCGTCAACCTCACGGACGACGTGCTGCACTTCGCGCAAGGAGCGATCGCCGACGTCCAGTTCCCCGCCACGCCGGCGGCGCGCGTACGCGGCGTCGTGCTCGAGGCGGTGTGCTCGTGGCGGGAGGTCGAGGTCACGACCGTGGACGCGACGCCACCCCGCGCGCGCGTGGTCACGACCGTGGTGCACCGCGGGTTCCGGCGCGAGTTCCTCGGCTTCAACCGTGCCCGGCACGCGGTGCTCGAGGCCGCGATCCTCGCCACGCGCCTGCATCTCCTGGGGGGCGACGAGGTCCGCACGGAGCTCGCCCGGCTCCAGGTGATCGTGGAGAAGACCGCCGGGCCGCGCGAGCGCGAAGCGATGGCGCTCCTCGCCGACTACGTGCGTCGGGCGCCCCGCTCTCCCACGCCGCCCCCCCCCCCCCAACCCCCTCAACCCCCGCGGGCGGCCTCCGCGGCGTCGTGAGCGACGGCCCGGCGCTGTTCGTCGAGGCGCCCGCGCGTCTCCACTTCGGCGTCCTCGATCTGCGCGGCGATCGCGGGCGGCGCTTCGGCGGGATCGGGGCGGCGGTTCCCGCGCCCTCGCTGCTCCTCGAGGCGCGACCGTCAAGCGTCCTCGAGGCGGAGGGACCAGGCGCCGACCGAGTGCTCGAGTTCGCCCAGCGCTTTGCCCGGCATCACGCGCTCGAGCTCAAGCTCGCGTTCCGCGTGCACCGCGCCATTCCGTCGCACGCGGGGCTCGGCTCGGGCACCCAGCTGGCACTCGCTGTCGCACGCGCGGCGGCGGAGTTCTCGGGGCTCTCCACCGACGTCGCGGCGCTCGCCCTGGCCGTCGGGCGCGGCCGGCGCTCGGGGATCGGGACGTGGACCTTCGCCCACGGGGGGTTCGTCCTGGAAGGGGGCCGCCTCGACCACACGGAGCGCGTCGCCCCCCTCATCGCGCGCCTGCCGCTCCCCGAGGCCTGGCGCTGCGTGGTCGCGGTCCCGCCGGGAGAACCCGGGCTCGCGGGAGACGACGAGGCAGCGGCGTTCGCGCGCCTGCCGCCGCCCCCCCCCGCCGAGGTCGAGCGGGTCGCTCACCTCGTGCTGATGCAGCTCCTGCCGGCCCTCGCGGAAGGCGACCTGGCGGGGTTCGGCGGCGCGCTCGCCGACGTGCAGCGGATCACGGGCGGGTGGTTCGCTCCGGCGCAGGGAGGCGTCTTCGCGCCCGCTGCGCGCGACCTGATCGAGCGGCTCCGGGCGTGGGGGGCGGTAGGCGTGGGGCAGAGCTCATGGGGCCCCGCTGTCTACGGCATCGTGGGAGACGCCGCTCGCGCCGCTGACTTGGCAGCCCGCGTGGGCGCGGCCCTCGGCCCCTCGGGGACCGTCTTCGCCGGGGGATTCAGCCGCGACGGAGCGCGAGTGTGGCGCGGCACGAGTGCCGTTTCAGGGTGAACGACGAGCCACGGTCGCGTCTAGTTGACACTGGCCGGGACCCGGGATATAACCAGTAAGCTTAGCCGCCAATGGCTAATGGAAAGGAGCCAGTCGTATGTGCATGGCTCGTCGGGAACGTGGTCCCCCCCCGTAAGGCTTCATCGGGAGCCCGCGGGCACCCGACGTGCAAGCTGAGACGGAACGTTTTCTCACGATCCTCACCTCAGAGGTCCTGTTATGAACCGCATAAAGCTGTGTTCCGGCGGACTCGTGGCGGGCCTGATGGTCCTCGCCACCGCCGCTGCCGTCGCCCAGAGCGCGGCGGGTGAGTGGACGATGCCGGGCCGCACGCCCGATCTGCAGCGTTACAGTCCGCTCATGCAGATCAATCGCTCGAACGTGAAGAACCTCCAGGCCGTCTGGTCGTTCTCGACCGGAGTGCTCAGCGGCCACGAGGGCAACCCCCTGGTCATTGGCAACGTGATGTACGTCCACGGGGCGTTCCCCAACCCCGTGTTCGCCCTCGACCTCTCGAAAGAGGGCGCGCCGATGATCTGGCGCTATATCCCGGCCCAACCACCCGAGGCCAAAGCAATCGCCTGCTGCGACTTAGTGAACCGTGGCCTCGCCTACCACGCGGGCACGAATCGCTTGTTCATCGAGCTGTTGGCCGGCGATCTCCTGGCGCTCGACGCCAAGACGGGGAAACAGGTGTGGCGGGTCCCCAACGCCGACTACAAGACGGGCTCGACCATGACCAACGCGCCCATCGTGATCAAGGATCTCGTGATCGCGGGGATCTCGGGAGGCGAGTTCGGCGTGCGCGGGCGGGTGACCGCGTTTGACGTGAACACCGGGAAGGAAGTGTGGCGGGCCTATTCGACCGGCCCCGATGTCGACGTGAAGATCGTGGGCGACGCGAACCCCAACTATCCCTCGATGCGCGGCAAGGACCTCGGCGTGACAACCTGGCAGGGCGACGAGTGGCAGCGCGGCGGCGGGACGACGTGGGGGTGGTACTCCTACGATCCCCAGCTGAACCTGTTCTACTACAGCACGGGCAACCCGGGGACCTGGAATCCCGATCAGCGCCCCGGCGAAAACAAGTGGTCGATGACGATCTTCGCTCGCAACCCCGACAACGGGGAGGCGAAGTGGGCCTACCAGATGACGCCGCACGACGAATGGGACTATGACGGTGTCAACGAGAACGTGCTCGTCGACCTGACGATCCAGGGGAAGCCGGTGAAGGCGCTCGTGCACTTCGACCGCAACGGGTTCGGCTACGTGCTCGATCGGACGAACGGCAAGGTCCTCATCGCTCAGCCGTTCGCGCACATGGCGCCCAACTGGGCGTCGAAGGTCGACCTGACGACGGGCGTGCCGGTGCGTAATCCACAGTTCGGGACGACCTCGAAGAAGAATACCGAGGGCATCTGTCCCGCGGCGATCGGCTTCAAGGATCAGCAACCCTCCGCGTACTCCCCGATGACCAAGATGTTCTACGTGCCCACGAACAACATCTGCATGGACTACGAGGGCGCGGACATCAAGTACGCAGCCGGACAGTGGTACGTGGGGGCGATCGTCCGCATGTACCCCGGCAAGGATCAGATGCGCGGCGCGTTCGTGGCCTGGGACCCGACGACCGGGAGCAAGAAGTGGGAAATCCCGGAGAACCTCGCTGCCTACGGCGGCGCCCTAGCCACGGCCGGTGGCATCGTCTTCTACGGCACGATGGAGGGCTGGTTAAAGGCAGTGGATGCCCAGAGCGGCACGCAGCTCTGGAAATTCAAGACGCCCTCGGGCATCATCGGCAACCCGATGACGTATCTCGGGCCCGACGGCCGGCAGTACGTCGCCGTGCTCTCGGGGATCGGCGGCTGGGCGGGCGCAGGTGTGGCGCTCGGCATGGGGACGGAGGATCCGACGGCGGCGTTGGGCGCGATCGGGGCGTTCAACGACTACACCAACATGTCGAACGCCGGCGGCACGCTGACGGTGTTCAAGCTGCCGTAAGGCCGTCGCGCGTGTAGCATCCATCCCGGGATGGAGCGGAGCGGTGTCCCGGTGCCGGAGCGAACCGTGCTCCGGCGCCGGGGGTAGTACGTCCGCCCCCGAGATCGGCTGCGCACGCCTGGAGCCCTATGAGGCACCCCCACCTCCCGTTCGCGCTCATCGCGACGCCGCTCGCCGCCGCCCTCGCCCTCGCGGCCCCCGCCCTCCCGGCCCAGACGCCACGGCCGGCGCTCACGGAGCTACGCGTCTGCGCCGATCCCTACGACATGCCGCTCTCGAACGACCGGGGGGAGGGCTTCGAGAACAAGCTGGCAGAGCTCGTCGCGAGCGACCTGCACGCCCGGGTCGTGTACTTCTGGTGGCCGCAGCGCCGCGGGTTCCTCCGCAGCTCGATCCTGGCGCGGCTCTGCGACGTCTTGATCCAGGCGCCGGTCGGGTTCGACCCCGTCGCGACGACCGCGCCCTACTACCGCTCGACGTACTACTTCGTCTACCGCGCCGATCGCGGGCTCGCGATCAAGTCGCTCGACGACACCGTGCTCAAGCACGTGAGGATCGGCGTCAACCTGATCGGCTACGACTACACCAACACTCCGCCGGCACACGCGCTCGGTCCGCGGGGCATCGTCGGGCTCGTCGGGTTCGGCAGTTTTTTCAACCCCGATCCCAAAGCGGACCACCCGGAAGACATCATCCAGGCCGTGGCAAAGGACTCGATCGACGTGGCCATCGTGTGGGGGCCGATGGCGGGGTATTGGGTCAAGCGCGCGCCCGTTCCGCTCACGATGGTGGCGCTCCCGGACTCCGATCCGGTATCGGGCTGGCCGTTCGCGCGCAGCATGGCGATGGCCGTGCGCCACCGGGACACGACGCTCAAGGCCACGCTCGACTCCGTGATCGAGCGGCGGCGCGGCGACATTACGCGGATCCTCGAGGATTACGGCGTCCCGATGATCGCGCCGCACCCGTAGCGTCGCCAGCCGACGGGGAACCGCCCAGCCGAGGAGACGGGACGTGAGGGGCCAGCGTGGCATCGAAGCGGGCGTCGTGAGCGCCCTGGCATTCGCTGCGGCCGTCGCGGCGGTCGCGACCGCCCTGGCCGGCGGCGCCCGGCGTGCCGGCGCGCGTCCCGCCGCACGGCGCGACAGCCTGCCCGACAGCCTGCTCGTGTCGGATTCGGTCTATCAGGGATGGAAATGGTGGCACGTCTACTGTTACCGCTGCCACGGCCAAGACGCGATCGGGGGCGTCAACCCGGCGGCGCCAGACCTGCGGTGGGCCATCAGTCCGAGCGGCGCCAACTTCCCTCCGGACAGTTTCGTGGCCACCGCACTGACCGGGCGCATGGCGAAGGGCATGCCGGCCTGGAACGTGCTGCTCGACACGACGCAGATCCGGGAGATCTACACGTACGTGAAGGCGCGAGCCGACGGCTGGCTCAAGCCCGGTCACCCGCACCGGCTCACCGACCTCAAGGCGCAGGGCGCGAAGACTCCGTGACGACGGCCTGGCGACGGATCTTCTGGACGGGCATCGCGCTCGCGGCCGCGAGCGCGGCCCCCGGGCACACTCGGGTTGCCGCGGCCCAGGAGCGCCTCGATCGGGATCGGGTGCTCGCGCTGCTCGCGGGCGCCACCCCGGAGCACCCCGCGGACTTGAGCGGGAAGGACCTCTCGGGCCTCGACTTGTCTGGCGTCGACTTGAAGCGGGCCAATCTCTCGAAATGCCTGCTCGTGGGGACCAACTTTCGGAACGCGAAGCTGTTCGCCGTGACCCTCAGCGACGCCGACGCGACCGGGGCGGATTTCACCGCGACGACCCTCGATCTCGCGGTGGCCTATCGCGTCCGGCTCGCTCGGGCGGTGCTGCGCGACGCCAGCGCCTTCGCGACCATCCTCGAGGGGGCGGACCTCTCCGACGCTGATCTCTCGGGCGCGCGTTTCCTCGGGCCGATGTCCCATGCCACGGCGCCGCGCGCGAAGTTCGTCAAGGCCAACCTCGGCGTCGACCCCGCCAACCAATCGATGGGGCAAATGCGCGTGGACGCCACGGCCGTCGACTTCAGTGGCGCCGACTTCACCGGCGCGAGCCTACGGAAGGCCCTACTCGCGCGGGCCAACTTCGCGGGGGCCGACCTGACGGACGCCGACGTGACGTACGCCGATCTCGCGGGGGCACGGCTCGCGAACGTGCGCGGCCGAGAGCGCATCCGCGGGCTCGATCGGGCCGTGCACGTCGACGAGGCCCTCTTCCACGACTGATGCGCGACCGCTCATGACACCACCACGCTCGGGTGCGCGCGTGCGCGCCCTCGTCCTCGGTCTGCTCGTCGCCGGCGGGCCCCCGCTCGGCCGACGCGCCGCCGACCCGCTCCTCGTCGTCAGCAACGAACTTGGCAACACCCTTACGGTCATCGCGCCCCAGAGCAACACCGTCGTCCGGACGATCGCCGTGGGCAAGCGGCCCCGCGGCCTGGCGGTGAGCCCGGACCACCACACCATCTTTGTGGCGCTCGGGCAAGAGGACGCGCTCGGGATCGTCGACGTAGCGACCGGCACGATGACCCGGACGATCCCCGCGAACCGCGACCCGGAGCTCGTGGCGATCGCGGCCGATGGCCACACCGCCTACGTCTCGAACGAGGAAATCGCCCAAGCCTCGGCGATCGATCTCAAGACCGGGCGGGTCGTCTTCTCCACTGGCGTGGGGGTAGAGCCCGAGGGGATCGGCCTCACGGCGGACGGCGCGAAGCTCTACGTCACGGCCGAGACCAACAACACCGTCTCGGTGCTCGACGCCCGGACGGGTCGCCTCTTGAAGACGCTGCGGGTCGGCGACAACCCGCGCACCGTCGCCTTTACGCCCGACGGGCGGCGCGCGTGGGTGTCGGCGGAAGCGGGGGGCAACGTGACGATCATCGACGTCGCGACGGACAGCGCGGTCGGCCAGTTTCCGATCCGCGACGGCAAGACCAAGCCCGTCCGGATCGCGTTTGCGCCCGACGGGCGCGTCGCCTACGTGACCGAAGGCGCCGGCGCGAGCGTCAGCGTGATCGACGTGACGACGACGCAGGTCGTCGCCACGATCCCCGTGGGGAAGCGGCCATGGGGCATCGCCCTCTCACCAGACGGGCGCCTGCTCTATACGGCCGACGGTCGGTCGAACACGGTGTCCGTGATCGAGACCGCGACGCGACGGGTGCTCGCCACGATCCCGGTGGGCGAGCGGCCCTACGACGTGCTGTATCTCCCCTAGCCGAGCGGCAGGCGCGCGAGCCAGGACCCGGGCCGGTGGGCCCGCACCCAGCCGTCCACCCCCCACGTCCGACCGGCGCGCGTGGCCAACAGCACGATCAGGGTGCTGAGCAAGACGTAGTGGAATCCCTGCTGCGCCTGCCCCTGCCACTGGACCGCGAGCCCGTAGTTCACGACGAGCACGAGCCCGATCCCCGCCGCGAGCGCCGTGAGGCAGCCCGCGACGAGCCCCAGTCCCACCGCGGCTTCCCCGACCGCCGTGAGCTGGGCGAACAGGCGGCTATGGGCCAGCACGGTGTCTTGCAGGAACGCCCGGAAAAAGCCCACGGGATTCCCTTCCGCGTACTTCCCCACCAGGGTGGGCATCAGGCGGATCCAACGCTCGGACGCGGTGGGCAGCGGCAGGAATCCCCACGCGAGCGTGACGCCGAGCTTCGTGACGATGGCCTTGGCGAACCACAACCCGACCGCGATCCGCAGCACGGCGAGCCACTGCTCCGGGGCGCGCATCCCCGGTCGGGCGGCGGCGGGCTGCCAGCCGTTCACTCCGCCCCGCGGCGGGTGCCGGCTCGGGCGGCTGCGATCGCGCCCAGGCAGAGCGAACGAGTCAGGGCCACGGAGAGCTCCACCGAGAACGGTCGGGTAACTTGACGCAGCCCCCGACCCTCGGCAAGCGCCCTACTTGCCGACGCAAAAAGTTGCGAACACGCGAGCGAGCACGTCGTCGGGCGTGACCGCGCCGATCAAGTCGTCCAGCGCTCCCACACCCGCGCGGAGGTGGGTCGCGGCGGCCGCGGCGTCGACGCCGCGCACCCGAGCGTCCCGGAAGGCGTCGAGTTCCGCGAGTGCGCGCTCCAGCGCGACGCGGTGGCGCGCCCGCGTCACGACCGGCTCCACATCCCCGAGGGCGAGCAACCGGCCGTACGCCACCTCCGCGAGCCGTTGTTTGAGGGGAGCGAGGCCATCGCCCGTCACGACCGAGACCCACACGGCGTCGGGCGGCCCGGCGCGCGAGCGGCCGGCGAGATCGCTCTTCGTCACCACCTCGACGACCGGCGCGCGGCAGCCCTGACGAAAGCGCTCCGCCTCCCCGTCCGGCTCCTCGCATCCCGCTTCGCGGCAGAAGAGCACCAGGTCGGCGGCGTCGAGGTAGCGCCGCGCGACTTCGATCCCGAGCCGCTCCACGCGATCCGCAGCGCCGCGCAGGCCCGCCGTGTCCACGAGCCGGAAGGGAAAGCCCTCGAGCACGGCCGGCGCCTCGATCGCGTCGCGCGTCGTGCCCGGGACGTCGGTGACGATCGCGCGCTCGGTGCCGAGCAGGGCGTTGAACAGTGACGACTTGCCGGCATTGGGTCGTCCGGCGATCACGAGCAGGGCGCCCTCGCGCAGCCGCTCGCCTTCGGGGGCGGTCGCGAGCAGCGCGGCGAGGCGATCGTGGACCGCGTGCCACGCGCGCTCCACGCGCTCCGGCGCCACGGGTCCCTCGTCCTCTTCGGGAAAATCGATCTCGTAGGCGATCAGTGCTTCCAGCTCGAGTAGCTCGGTGCGCAGCCGTTCCAGCCGATCGGACAAGCCGCGGTCGAGCTGGTGGAGGGCGCGGCGGGCCTGGGCGGGCGACCCCGCGTCGATCAAGTCGGCCGTGGCCTCGGCCTGGAGGAGATCGAGCTTGCCGTTCAGCACGGCGCGGCGGCTGAACTCGCCGGGCGCCGCGGGCCGCGCACCGGCGGCGACGAGCGCGGCCACCGCCGCGGCGGGTACGAGCAAGCCGCCGTGCGTCGAGAGCTCGACCAGATCCTCGCCCGTGTAGGAGTGCGGTCCGGGAAAGGCGGCCGCCAGGCCTTCGTCCACCACCGCGCCCGTCGCGGGATGGACCACCTGGACCCGCCGCACGGTGCGGGGTGGCTCAGGCCGAAACGGGCGTAACGCCCGCGCGGCGACGGCGAAGACGCCCCGTCCCGACAACCGGATGACGGCGAGGGCCGAGCGGCCGGCCGGCGTCGCCAGGGCGACGATCGGGTCAGCGAGCACGGGGGCCCCTCGCTTGCGCTCCCCCTCGCCCCGCTAGGGGCGCTTCCCCTGCTCGCGCAGGCGCCGCCGCGCGACGAGGTACTGCTGCGGGATGCTGAAGATGTTGCTTACGGCGTAGTAGATGTTCAGCCCCGAGGCGAACCGGAAGAAGAGCAGGGTCATGAAAGCCGGCATGAAGTAGAGCATGGTCTTCGCCTGCGGATTCGGCGGCACGCCGATCTGGCCCACCTTGGAGAGCACGAACATCGACAGCCCCATCACGAGGGGGATGATGTAGTAGGGGTCGGCGCGCGACAGGTCGGGGAGCCACAGGAATGGCACGCCACGGAACTCGATCGTGTTCGCGAACACGAAGAACAGCGCGAACAGCACCGGCGTGGGCAGCAGCATCGGGAGGCACCCGCCGACCGGATTGACGTTGTGCTCCCGGTAGATGCGCATGATCTCCTGCTGCACCCGCGCCGGATCGCTCTTGTAGCGCTCCTGCGCCTCCTTGATGAGCGGCGCCACCGCCTGCATGCGAATGCTCGACTCCATCGCCTTCTGGTTGAGCGGCCACAACAGCCCTCGCACCAACACGCCGAAGATGACGAGCACCCATCCGTAGGCGAGGTGGACCTGGTCGTGCATCCAAATCAGCACGGTCATCACGGCCACCGACACCGGCTGGATGATCGGGTGGAGGATCCCGCCGTACGGGTTGGCTTCGTCCAGGGCGTGGCCCAATCGGGCCAGCCGCCGGTATTCGAGCGGCCCGAGGTAGACGTCGTAGCGGAAATCGCCCGCCGGCGGCACGGGGAGCGTGAGGGTCAGGGCCGCGCGCGTCGCCACGCTGGAGCGGCCGAAGAGCGACGTCGTAGTGACGGTGCGGGGGCCGCTCGACACGACGGCGGCCCCGAATCGCGGGGCGTTCTCTTCGATCGCCAGGGCGGCCGCCAAGAAGTACTTGGACTTGATCCCCGCCCATTCGAACGGCCCGTCCAGCACGCGCCGCTCGTCCGGCTTGAGCGCCTGGAAATCGGTGCTTTGGGTGCGCGACGCCTTGGTGACGACCGCGTAGTGGCGGAAGTCGTCGAGCGAGTCCGCCTCGACCGAGCGAAAGCCGTCCCCGATGCCGACGAGGAGCGTCGCCCCGCTCGAGCCGAAACCCTCGAGCCGCCCCTGGACCGCGAACCGGTAGTCGGTGCCGGCGAAGCGGTACGCGAGCGTCACGCGCTTGCCGTCGCGCTCGGCCTCGAAGCGCAGGGATCCGCTGTCCGCGCCGAGCCGCACGGCAGGGGCGCTCGGCGAGAAGCTCCAGTCGGCGAGCGGCGTGGTGTCCGCGCCCGCCGCGCGCGTGAAGACGAGCATCGGCCGGCCCGGCGGCACGAGCTGCACGGGCGCGTCACCCGCCGCGAACGAACGGTAGCCGGAGAGCTCCGCGCTCACGAGCGCGGCGCCGCGCGTGCTGAAGCCGAGCCGGTAGAGGGGCGAGGTCACCCACACGGTCTCCGCCGGGGCGGAGGGTGCGGCGAGGAGCGGCCGGGCGGCGGGGCGCGCAGGCATCGCCGCGCCCGACTCGGCGGGCGGCGGCATGGGGCCGGGGGTGGTGTCGGGCCCCGGCCCCGCCGCGGGGCCC
>DATLKW010000305.1:0-6182 GCA_035538175.1 Gemmatimonadales bacterium
GAAGAGGAACGGGCAGAAATCCAACTCGAGTAGCCGACGCGGGCGAGCCAGCCGAGGGGCCCGTGACCCGGCCGTCACCTCCGTCAGAGGATCGCGTCCACGTACACGTCGGCCCGCCATCCCGTCGGGGCGCGCAGCTGGCCGTCGAGGACGCTGACGCCCGCGCTCACGTGGGCCTTGCTCGTCGACGCCCGAGCGCCAGCTTTAATGCGTCTTGGAGTCAACGCACCTCCGTCGGGACACTCGATTCGCCGACACGACGACCCACTCGTGGGCGGAAGCACGCTGAACGATCCGCCTCCACCGCCGAGGAATTCATGACGACAGCATCAGGCACCATCACGGCCGCCCTGATCGCGGCGGCACTCGCGCTGCCACACGTCGGCCACACGCAGACTTTCAAGGTCGAGAAGATCAGCATCGGAGGCGACGGAGGCACGGACTATCTCACCGCGGAACCCGGAACCGGCCGCGTGTTCGTGTCCCGATCGACCCACGTGATGGTGATCGATGGCGCCACGGGCAAACTGATCGGGGACATTCCGGACACCCCACGTACCCACGGCATTGCGCTTGCCTCGAGCTCGGGTCACGGCTTCACCACCAACGGTGGCGATTCGACCGTCACGATGTTCGAGCTGAAGAGCCTCGCCGTGATCCGAAAGATCAAAGTCTCCACCGGGGGCCTCGATGGCATCATGTACGATGCCTCCGCCGACCGGATCATTCTCACCAATCACAGCAGACCGAAGGGAACCGCCGTGGCGCTCGATCCCAAGACGGGAGCCATCCTCGGTGTGGCTGAGCTCGAGGACGATGCCCCCGAGGGTGCCGCGAGCGACGGGAAGGGGAAGATCTTCGTCAATAACGAGCGCAAGAACACGATCCAGGTCCTCGACGAGCAGACCATGAAAGTGCTCGCGTCCTGGCCCCTCCAGCCGTGCGAGGGCCCCACTGGGATCGCCTACGATCCCGGCGCGAACCGCATTTTCTCCGGGTGCGGCAAGATGTCCGTGGTCCTCGATGCCAGCTCGGGAAAGGTCGTGGCGACGATTGCCAACGGCGATGGGGTCGACGCCCTGGGCTGGGACCCTGTGGAGAAGCTCATCTACATTCCCGCGGGCCGCGACGGTAATGTCACCGTCGTGCATCAAGACGCGCCCGACAAATACACCAGTGTGGCGACGCTCACGACGATGCCGGGCGCGAAGACGATCACCGTGGATCCGGTGAAACACCTCGCGTATCTCTTCCAGCCCGAGTACGGCCCGGCACCAGCACCCACCCCTGGCACGCCTCCCGCGCCCCCCGGCAGCCGCCCGCCGCGAGGTCCCGTCATCGGTGCGTACTTCTTCGTGATCAGTCACTGACGCCCGGGCGATGCCCGTGGCACCGGGCGACCTCCGTTCGCGGCCCGGGGGCGTCTTGCGTGTCGGGGAGGGGGGGTGGACTGGGCGAGCGGCCGGTCCGGGTCCCCTGATGAGGGAGGGCTCGAGACACCTGACCCGCGCTCGAGTGAGGCGCGTCACGCTGCTGAAATCTGCAACGCCGTGGCGAGAGGCGAGACGCGCGGGTCCACCCGCACCCATTGGGTCCCTGCCTAAGTCGTTGTCCGCTCGGAGCTAGTGAAGGACCGCCCCTCCGGCACGACGGTTGCTGCACGTGGACAGGCACTCATCACGCTCGCTCGGACGGACCCAGTCCGGCACCGTCAGAGTTCGAAAATCTCGTCGTCAGCGTGCAGCACCGGCACCAAACGTCACTGGTCGCGCCTCCACTCTCGAGAGGACATCATGGCCGCCTGGAAGCTGTTTGGGCACGAAACGACGGCGGAGCAACTGCCCGCCGAACTTCGGTCGATCCTTGCCCAGATGCAGCGTGAGCGAGTCGCCTTCGAAGCGTTAACCAACGGGGCACGCGAGTCCGCCCAGAGCCTCAACCAACTCAGCCAGCCGATTGCCGACGCGCAGCGGGTGCTCGGCGAACTGCAAACTCGGGTGAAGGCCCTGGAGCGGCTGGTGCCCGTGCTGGCGACGCTCGACGAGCAAACGGAAGCCGTCTCCAAGGTGCAGCGGCGCACGGAGACGCAGCTCACCCACACGGCGGACGACGCCAAGCGCCTGCGCAGTGAAGTCGACGAGCTGCGCGGGACGCTCGAACAATCGCTCGGTCTGAAACAAGACCTCGCCGGGTTCCTCGAGCTGGGTGGCGGCTTCAAGGCGCTACGGATGGACGCCGACACCCTGGCCGGGGAGCTGCGCGAAGTCACGCAAGGGTTCGACCGGGTCCGCGAGCGCCAGGAGGAGCTGCGCCGCCTCGCCGACGCCGCCGGCGCGCGATTGAGCACCTTTGAAGAGCGGGAACAGCACATTGAAGGCGGCGTGGCCGCGGCGGAATCGCGCGCCGCCGCGCTCGAGCAGACCGTTGCACAACTGGGACAAGTCGCCGCGGAAGCGGCGCAGACGCGGCGCCAACTCGTCACGCTCAAGTCACTCGCCGACTACGTAAGCCAAAAGGTCTCCTCCCTCGAGCAACAGCGCGAGGCGGTCGACCGGGCCACCGGCCAGGCGACGAAGCTCCACGAGCTCCTCGGCGAAATCGACGCCAAGATTCGCCGCCAGCAGGACAGTGCGAAGGGCCTCGCCGAACTCGAGGGCCGACTCAACGAACTCAAGGCCTCGCACGCCGACGTGTTGACACGCTCGGAACAGATCAGCGCCCATCACGAGGAAGTGACCAAGGCGGATCAGGAGCTTCGCAGTCGATTGACGACGCTGCGCGACGACGTCCAGCGCACCGTCAAACGCTTCGAGCTCGAGAACAAAGGTCTCGACGCCGTCGGGCAGCGGATCATCGACCTTCGCGGCGCGCTCACGGACATGGAGGCGCGCTACCAGTCCCTCGACGAGTCGAGCCGAGGGATCGCGGACGTGCGCTCGCGTGCCGAGGGACTCGCCGCGCACATCGCGGTGCTCGATGAGAGCATCGGGCGGCTCGATGCGCAGGCGGAGCGCGTGCAAGCGGTGCAGACGAGCGCGGAGCGGCTCGGCCAGGGCATCGAGGCGATGAGTGAGCGGGTGGCGCGGCTCGAACAGGCGCAGCCGACCGTCCAAGCGGTCCTCGAAGAAGTGGCGAGCCTCAAGGGCACGCACGAGGCGGTGAAGGACGCGTTGGAACAGCTCCGGGTGACTGAAGCCGAGGTGGGCCGCGTGCGCGAGGCGCAGGCGGGAACCAAGGCGTGGCTCGCGAGCGCGACTGAGACGGTCGACGGGTTACGCCACGAGTTGGCGGCGGTGGAGGAACTGAAGCCCACCGTCGAACACGTGCGCGGTGAAGCGGACCGGCTGTCCCAGTCGATCACGGACATCGAGGCGCGCCGGCAGGTCGTGGACGACCTCAACGTCCGACTGTCGGAGGTCGCGTCGGCCGCCGCCCAGCTCCAGGAGCGGAGCCAGGGCCTGCTCGTCCGCATGGACGGCGCCGACGAGCGCTTTAAGGCGATCGGACTCCACGCCGCGGCGGCCGCGCGGATCGAGCAGCTGGTGCCGTCGACCATCGCTGCCGTGGACCGCGCGGAGCGACGCATGACGTCCGTGGAAGCCGCGGTCACGGCGGTCGAGGGTCGGGCCCAGGGCCTCGAGGTCGTGGCAGAGCGTACCAGGGCGCTCGGACAGGAGCTGACACAGCGCCAAGCCGCGTTGGACAAGGCGACCGAGCACCTCGAGCAGGCGTCGCGGCTGCGCGAGGAGGCCGCTACCACTGCGCAGCAGCTCGAAGACCGGGCGGGGCAGTTGACGGCCGCGCTGCAGACGGCCGCCACCCGCGCCAGCGAGCTGACGGGGACGCTCGACGACCTCGAAAGCCGCGAAGGCAGCCTGCGGTTCGCCCAAAAACGCATGGCGCAGTTCGAAGAGCGGCTCGCCAAGTGGGAGAGTGCCGAATTGCAGCTCAACCGGGCGCTCGAGCAGGTGGGTAAGCGACAGGCGACGCTCGACGCCCTTCAGGCCGACATGCACCGGTTGTTCGAAGTGGCTGAGCGGACCACCGACGACGTACGCTCGATCGCGGCGGCGAAGGAAGAGATCGCCCAGACGCGCGCGACGCTTGAGAACGTGCTCGGCCTCGTGGGCCACGCGCACGACGCCGCGAACGGCCTAGATCATCGCAAGCGGCAGGTCGAAGTGGCGGAGGAGCGGCTCGGGCGCGTGGAGGGACTGTTCGCCGACATCCAGTCCAGCCTCGAAACCCTCCACGGCGAGAAGGCGCTGGTGGATCAGGTGCTGGAAAAGGCCGGCTCGCTCGAGTTCCACACCAAGCAGGCCGAGGCGCTCATCACAGCGCTGCGCCAAGAGCGCGAGTTGACCGACCGGGTCCGCGTCAAGGTGGCCGAGCTGCGGGAGGGAAATCCCATCGCGAAGAGCGCCTGAGTCGGACGAGAGGGACCCGCGCCTCGCGGGTTCATGAGCGTCTGCCGACGCGAATCGAGCCTCCCTGCTGGCCTGAGGGAGGCTCGTTCGCTTCAAGGTGCGGCTAACGCGCCGCTAGGGGAGGAGCCGGAGCGGCGCGCGCGGAGGACGCACCGCCCGCCACAGCGGGAACTCGCCGCCGGGGCTCGATCCGTACACGAGCCCCGACAACGTCCCAAACTCCGCGCCCAGGAGTCGATCGAACAGGCCCCACCGCGCGAGCCCGTAGCCCTCGGGCTCGAGCAGCGCAAAGACGAGCCGGCCGAGGGGTTGGGCGGTCGAGACGTAATAGCTGCCCGGACCCGCGCTCCGCCGGGCCCGTGCCCAGACGCCAGTCACCTGGAGCAAGTGATGCCCCTGGAACTCCCGGGGCGCCCACTTGAGCGCGGGAGCGGCCAGCACCTCCACCGTGTCAGTCCAGGGGCCGCTCAGGCGCTCCACGCGGATCCCGTGGAGCCGCAACAGCGCCGCGGCCCCGCCTTCGCTCGCAGGGAGATAGTAGCCAGCGGGAAGCAGCACCGAGAGGGAATCCACGAACCGGTCGTTGACGGGCAGCCGCTGCGTGCGGATCTCGCCGGTTGGGAGCAGCCCCGCCCGGCCAGCCCCCGAATCCGGGTTCGGCTTCATCACCTCGAGCGCCACCGGCTCGACCCCCCGTGAGCGGAGCCGGTAGGCAACGGCGAGGCTGGGCCGGGGGTTGAGGTCCAAGCCCTCACGCACCGTCGCGCGATCGGCCTCCCGCTCGAGGCGCCGAATGTCGTCGGCGTGGAGGCTCGCGTATTTGAGGGTCTCCACCACGAAATCGTGAGTCACCCGCACCCGCGTGCGAAAATCCGCGTGCGAATACGCCTCGGAGAGAATTGCCATCCGGCCCCGGAGGCCGACGTAGTTCGTGCCGTACCAGCCGAGGGGGGCGTAGGTGTCCCAACTCGTCGGCGCGAGCGGTGTCTCGACGTTGCCGTAGTCGAAGATCGGCTCGTGGTAAGTCGTGGCGAGAGTCTGGCGGATCGCCGGGAGCATCTGGTCGCGCACAAACCCTGTGGGACCTGGCGGCCCGTTGGGATCGAGCGGCGGCGCGTATGTGAGCTGGAAGCCGTGTCGCGTGCCGTCGGTCGTGTGCAGGTCCACCATCAGGGCGGGGTCCCAGGTGGCGTACACGCGGGCGAGGGAGGCGCGGGTCTCCGGAGCCTCCGCTTTGAAGTAATCCCGGTTGAGATCGAGGTTCAGGCCATCGGGGCGCTGGCCCACGAGGGCAGGGCCGTTCTGCTCGGGGCGGTTCGTCGCCTCGGGGCCAAAGGCGTCGTTGCCGTCAGGGTTGTAGTTTGGGGCGACGAGGATCACCAGCTGCTGGAGCAGGTCGCGATGCGCGCCGGCGAGCTCGCGCAGGAGCACGAGTACCGCTTCCTTCCCTTCCACTTCGCCGGCGTGGATGTTCGCCTGGAGATAGACCACGAGCTTTCCCGACGTGGCCGCGTCCACCGGCGAGGTGGTGGGCGGGTCGGAGGCGATCACGAGAGGAATGGGCGTACCGAGCGCAGAGATCCCGAGGTCGGCCACGGCGATCGGCGCGCCCGCAAGCGCCAGGCTGTCGAGGAACGCGCCGACCTGAGCGTTCGTCGAGGTCGCCATGTAGTTCGTGCGCTCGGCTGCGGTTTGCGGCAGTGTCTGGGCGGCGAGTCCCGGGCTCGTGACGAGCAGCACCAGGGCGAGCCCCCC